>NZ_JBFWMI010000070.1:0-5734 GCF_050251695.1 Macellibacteroides sp. | reverse complement strand
GCTTACCAATTATATAAAACTACAACCGGCGACACGCCTTTTATGCAGGCCATCAACTCCTATTCGGGAATTTTTTTCGAATTATGGAACGACGAATTGATTTTTGCCCGCTGGGATGGCGACGGCTACAGTTGGGGTGTTCGTGCTGCTCCCCCCATGGTATTAAAAGAGGGATACGGAGGTTATGCACCTTCAATTAAACTGGTAGACACCTATCCGATGGGTGAATCCGGCCGATATCCTATAACCGGATACAAAAGCAATGGGACTCCTATTATTGACGAACTTTCAGGATATCAGGAAGATGGATTCGTAGATAATTATACACATCCAATAGACGGAACTCAGATAAAGGCACACCACAGTGTGATAGGCAGGGATGCCCGTTTCTACGCATCCATATTATGGAATGGTATGAACTGGATCAATACGTTCAACGGCACCAAACTGGTTACGTTCTACGATGGAGGAACCTCTTCGTTCAACAACAAGACCGGCGACTTTGTAAAGGTTGGTTATATGTTCAGACGTATGAGCGATCCGCGTAACGACACCGAAAACGGTAAATGGGGTAAATTCAGCTGGCCTTTCTTCCGTCTGGCCGAGATCTACCTGAACTATGCCGAAGCATGCAACGAAATGACCAACCGGAATGAAGCCGAAGCTCTATTATATTTCAATAAGGTAAGAAACAGAAGCGGACTGAATAATATCGAAGTGGCCTACCCCGAGATAATCGGCAATCAGGCACTTTTCAGGGAACTGCTGCGTAAGGAAAGAATGGTTGAATTAGCCTTCGAGAATCATCGTTATTACGACATCAGAACATGGATGATTGCACCACAGGAAAGCAACGGTCCACGTTTCGGACGCGAATTGAGGGCTAAGAATTTCGAAGACTCATGGAAAAGAACCAGCGAGATCTGTTCACCCATTGTTTTCGAACCCAAGCACTATTTTTTCCCTATCCATCAGAATCAATTGAACGAGATGAAAAACATCACTCAAAACTATGGATGGTAAATTGCAGCGAATCCTGCAGTCATTAAAGTATTAATTCAGTTACGAATAATAAATCATATCATATGAAAAAGAATTTAGCATTTATTATTTTACTTGTTTCTGTTCTATTTTCCGCTTGCGAAGATAACAGGATGGAGGGAATGATGGATGACCAGTTTTATCTTCTGAAAAATGGTGATTACATTTTGAAAGCCTACCGGCAGAAGAGTCTGGTTGATTTCGAAGTTTCTATATACAAAAGTGGGATGGGCACAGCAAGTGGAGAGGTAACCTTTGTGGCCGACGAAAGCGTGCTGAGCAATTACAATACAGCCAACGGGGTTTCATACAAACAGTTGCCGGCCGACTGCTATACAATAGACAACAGCACGGTTCAGTTCGACCCCGAAACCGTAAGCAAGAAAGTAAAGATCACGCTGGATGTTAAAAAGGTGGAAAGCCTGCAAGGCATCGGAAACAAGCAATATGCCATTCCGCTCAAGATCTCAACTACCAGCGGCATATCTGTTGTTGCAGACAAGTCGGAGCTTATCTTAATTCCTGAAATCAGCGGCGGAATCAGACCGAACAGCGAAAAGTTGCTTTGGTCCAAGTCGTTAACCGAGATGGGCATCAGCGGAACCGACCATTTTACGGCCAGCTTTGCTGTAACCTCCTCCTACTTATTTGTAAACTCCCGTAATGCCGACCTCAAGTATTTCAATAAGCTTACCGGCGAATACGTTGGAACAATCGCATTGCCGTTTAAGGGCAGTCTGGCCAACTTCACCATTGCCAACGACGATAAAGACAACCTGCTGATTACCAATCTCCGAAACAAGAACGACGGGAATCCATACCAGCAGCTTATCTACCGAATTACGGGAACCGGAGATCCGGTTGAGTATATCAACTCGTCTCATATCTATCCTAACGGTCGGAAATTATCCATCAAGGGAGATCTGGATGGTGATGCGTTGATTGTATCCACTATCGAGAATTCATCCAAATTCCTCTACTGGACAGTTAGAAACGGTCAGCTTGTTTCGCAGGATCCGCAGGTATTCGAAACCCAACCGGGCACTATCGCATGGAACCTGTTTGGTGATGCTATGCCACTGGGAACAGATATCTCCAACGGATTCTTCATTGCGGGCTATGGTACTTTACCGGGATTGGGCTATTTTGACAATCAGGGGAATATGGTATCGAAATACGACCTGAAGAATGGAGAGCTGGATCCGGGCGCAGGATTCTCAACCCAGGCACTTGACCTAACCACCTTTAATGCCGCCACTTATCTGGCTGTGGGAACGGTGGAAGGAACTCTGTATATGAACGGCCGTCTGCTGGACGTAACCTCTCCCCAAAACTTAAGCCTCAACCCACTGGATTCTTACCTGTTGGCTTTCCGGTTAAACAAATTCGGATGCAATAACAATGCGAATATGACCGGCGATATCCATGTGAAGACTTCGGGCGACGGACAAACTATGGAGATGTACGTACTAGGCACCAACGGCAGTATTGTAGCTACTCAGTTTGACTGCAAATCGGAAGATTAACAAATGAAAACGAGCAGAAGAATATTTATCAAGCAAGCACTGGCCGGAAGCACTTTATTGGCTTCCGGTCAATGGCTTCATGCCGGCAGACAGACTTCTGTCCTGCAGGAAACGGCCGCTGCACCTTCTGTTATCCGCCTTGCCCTGATAGGTAAAGGAGGTATGGGAACCGCCGATACCAATACGGCACTTATGGTTGAAGGTGTAAAGCTTACAGCTGTTTGCGATCTGTACGACAAAAGGTTGGAGGATGCCAAAAGAAGTTGGGGCGACAATCTGTTCACCACCAAAGATTATAAAGAGATCTTGAAAAGAGACGATGTGGATGTTGTAATTGTTGCCACGCCCGACCACTGGCATCAACCCATCTCCATCGAAGCGATGAAAGCCGGCAAACACGTTTATTGCGAGAAGCCGGTGGTACACAAGGTGGAGGAGATTAAAGAACTGGTTGCCACACAGCAGCAGACCGGATGCTACTTCCAGCCCGGAAGTCAGGGAATGGCCTCTCTTGGAAACCGGAAAGC
Source organism: Macellibacteroides sp. (assembly GCF_050251695.1). Lineage (NCBI taxonomy): Bacteria > Pseudomonadati > Bacteroidota > Bacteroidia > Bacteroidales > Porphyromonadaceae > Macellibacteroides > Macellibacteroides sp. The sequence goes on along the minus strand of NZ_JBFWMI010000070.1, from coordinate 2,640 downwards.
CCGTCAACTTGTTTTATCCGGACTAATCGGAAAGGTAAACAGTATCGAAGCCAAATTTACAGCCGTACCTACCGAGCCGGGCAAATACTCAATTCCGGCCGATGCCAGCGAAAAGACCATTTGGTGGGAACGCTTTTTAGGCAATGCACCCAAACATCCGTTCCAACCTCAGCGGTTCTTCTATTGGCGCAACTGGAAAGAGTATGGAACCGGTATTGCAGGCGATTTATTTGTACATGTTTTAGCCAGTGTAAATTTCATTACCGACTCCAACGGTCCGGATAAAATTTACACCACCGGCGGCATCTACCACTATACAGACGGCTACAGGGATACGCCGGACATTATGATGGGATATTTCGACTATCCGGATAAAAATAATGTGGGAGCCTTCACCTTGTCGTTGTCGGCCAACTATGTGGATGCCTTTTCCAAGGAATGGGGCAGCACCTATTTCAAGATAACAGGCAACAAAGGGATGCTGGAAGTTGGCTGGGACAAAGTAGTACTGCACACCATTAAGGATGCGGACCTTCGGGCAATTGAAGAGCTGCCTGCCATCGGACAGGGAATAGACCAGGCTAAAGCCGAAACAGCCAATAAGGTGGTATTCCAGACAGAAAACGGATACAAAGGCGGGCACTACGACCATTTCAATAACTTCTTTAAGGCAATACGTACCAAAAGCCAGCTTACAGCCGATGTAATGTTTGCGGTTCAGTCTGCCGCCCCGGCCTTGTTAAGTTATAAAAGTTATCAAAGCGGACTTCCGGTTTACTGGGATTCCGAGAAATTGAAAATCAGCAAAAACAGAAAGAGAAGATGAAGTACAACGTGACATTAAATTGGATCTTGTTTTTTCTCATTGTATGCACGGTTCAGGTACAAAGTCGGGACAAAACGGATGAGAACAAGATTTTCAAACTGAGCAAATCCGAGAAAAAAGAAAATTTCAGATTTCTCTTTGACGGATCTTCCATGGATAACTGGGTGGGCAACAAAACCGAATATGTATTGGAAGACGGATGCATTGTTATGCGACCTCAACAAAACATAGGAGGCAACCTGTACACCAAAGATTCCTTTGATAATTTTGTTTTACGCTTCGAATTCATGCTCACCCCCGAGGCTAACAACGGTCTGGGTATCCGTCACCAAACGATGGACGATAAGAACTATCAGGGAATGGAGCTGCAAATATTAGATAACGAAGCACCGGTGTATGCCGACTTAAAACCCTATCAATATCATGGTTCGCTGTACGGATATGCACCTGCCAAGCGCGGTTTTTTGAAAAAGACCGGCGAATGGAATCAGCAGGAGGTTATAGCCGATGGATCCCGTATTAAAATTACACTCAACGGAGAAGTGATATTAGACACAGATATCAATGAGGTAACCAAAGATATCCCGGCAGAGAAAATTCAAAAAGGTTTGCTTAACAAGAACGGCCGTATCGCATTTCTTGGACACGGATCGGTTGTAAAATTCAGGAACATCCGAATAAAAGAAATCCGTTAGTTATAATAAATTACACTACGATTATGGAATCAACCACTGTCGTAGTGTAATTATTTCTCTGCACGAACTTATAATTTCAACTATTAGATATCTTTTTTGATTAAAAATGATAAAAAAAAGCGCTATACATATTGTAATTATGCGGACAACAAACTATCTTTACACTATTAAATAAACCTGTTGACTCCAATGGATTTAGCTTGTTAAATTATGAAAATACAACACTCACTTTTAGTATCGGTATTTGTTATCATTGCAATCGGAACGCTATTTATGTCTATTGTAAAAAAAGAGACCAAGAAAGGGATACTCTCGGAAGTTACAATGGTCGCAAATAATAAAATAGTTTTACGTTTTGATAACGACAGCTCCCTTTATTACGTTAACATTTACGAAGAGCAAATCAATGTTTCGAAATTTAATTCTCAATACATTGGGAAACCCCTCGAGATTAAGTACAACAAACCTATTTTTTTCGACTCAAACAATTATCCTGTAATTTGTGTCAAGGCCGATTCTAAAACTCTTTTTTCAATCGACTAATTAATAGTGTAATAAAGTAATAGGAAACAATGGCCAACAAAGCAAGTCATTGGCATTGGTGTGTCGTTATTTAAAGTCAGAAACCTGTCCAACTCGAATTAATTGCGAAAACATCTGTCATCCTTCATTTTTAACCTCAAATCCCTTTATTGAAGCGGCTTCCGAGAATGAAAGATGCCTGTGACAGATCCTTTTCATCTATCATCTGTAAGCAAATTATCCTACAAACAGCACCAGGTCTTTAACTCCCTCCTCCCCTTGTGCTGAATGAGTTTCGGATTCAATTCTCCAACTCAAATCAGAAATATATAAACTACTCTCACAAATGGATATTCCGAACACCCGTCGTTAATTTTCTCTGCAGACGCTTACAATGTTTCCTGCCTAATAACAATTACCGATACTTAAGAGAATAAATCTTTTTATCCGGTATTTAAATACTTAGGCTTGTATCTATTCGGTGTAGTACGTGTCTTATTATATAGTATAATAGAGTTTCTTTGTCCTCAAAAAAAATGTCATATAGTGTATTGTATTATCCAGATCGTAATGAGAAGTTACTATCATTACTTTCAG
>NZ_JBFWMI010000069.1:0-18362 GCF_050251695.1 Macellibacteroides sp. | reverse complement strand
CTATTAGTTGTTGTCTAATTTTCAGCTGCAAAGTTACAAAATTCCAAAAAAAAGTCAAGCTTTAGAAACCTTCAAAAGAATTTTGAGAGAGATTGATTCCAAACCTATAAATTAAGGGGCAACCTCAAAAAGAGATTACCCCCAATTCATTATTTAATCAATAAAAACTTATTCAAGGCATTAAATATTAATTGGCAAAGGCCTTTTATAATTAATATCCTGGTGTTTGTTCCAACAATGGATCATTATTAAGCGTATTTACATCAACTGGCCATAGCAGTTTGTGAGATTGCGATTCGGGAATCAAAGCTTCAGGTGATTGTCCGTATACCGCAGGGTAATTTGCAGAGGCAGAAAAGACCAGAGATTTACCATTAGCATCATGCATGCGTACTACATCAAACCAACGTTTACCTTCCCATACAAATTCTTTATCACGCTCATGTAAGATAGCCATTTCATTTTCTGCATAAGAACCATCCTTATAAGCTACCTGATCATTATAATTATCGCCGTAAGCACGTTGTCGAACTTGATTTATATAAGCCTGACAAGAATTTCCAAGACCATTCTCTATTTCAGCCATCATTAACAACCAGTCGGCATACCGATACAAAACTACGTCAGTTTCGTAAACCCTGTCATTCGTACTGTTAATGATACCAATACACTTCTTCAACACAATTCCAAAATCGCCATTCACTGGTTTTGAATAAAAATCAAAGAATGTTTTGTCCCTACGTGAATCAGTGGCATCATAACTTCTCCATAAAGATTCTTTATATTCATTTCTTAACAAACCATTTCCTCTTAGATTCAACACATCACCCAATAGTTTTCCATCACGACCATATACAGCATCTACAAAGCCAGCTTGAGCATAAAGAAATTCTGAACCCCAGTTCGTAGCTTCTGTATCCATAAATCTAATGGCAAAAATAATTTCATTATTACCTTTAGAAGAGAACACACTTGAGAAATCATTCATTAAAGAATAGCCGCTTATCCCTTGCAATGCAGTTTTAGCAACCTCTAAATCTGCACGGCCTGCTGCAGTATGATTTCCTGTCGTTACTTTTGCTGACCACAAATAGATATCTGCTTTAAGCATTAACGTTGCATTTTTAGACCAAATTGAAGCCGAAGCAGCTGTAGTATTTGTAAAAAATGTTTCAGACTTAACAATATCTTCTTTAATAAAAGCAAGTGTCTCTTCAGCCGTAGAGCGAGCTGTATAAAGTTTGTCAGCAGAGACTTTACCATCTAAAACTTTCACATCAGTAATTTTAGGAACTCCGCCCCAAGTTCTATAAAGCATAAAGTAATACAAAGCTCTTAAGCCATAGGCCTGACCTAAATAAGTATTACGACTTTCATCTGATAAAAAGGTACATTCATTCTCCACTTTTTGTATGAAGTGATTTACTTGCATAATATTGCTATATATTCCACCCCAAGAAGAAATACCTACGTTGTCTTTCGTAAATTGATTATCCTTAATCGGACTACTGTAATTTAAGCTTGTATTCAATGAGGAGGTTCCAGTACGTGAAGTTCCACCACGAGCTTCTCCTAGCAAATAGAATAAAGTATAATCTCCTCGAAGATCCGTATGCAATCCTGTCATGAAACCTTTAACCTGCGCTTCATTATTCCAAAAATTACTACTACCATAATAGTCTTCCGGAGATAAATCGAGTGAATCACACGAAGTATAAAGCAGTGCAGAAATAAATATTGATAAAATATATGATATTCTTTTCATAATCTTAACTATTAAAATTTTAGAATGAAACATTTACTCCAAATATAACAGTACGTGGTAATGGATAACCTCCACTATTGTCACTCTGCTCAGGAGAGAAAACATGATCCGCTTCGGTAAAGTATCCTAAATTTTGTCCTGTAACAGAAAACTCGACGTTATTCAATTTAAGCTTATTTGCTAATAAGGAAGGCAATCTATAAGCCAGACTCAATTCACGCAATGCAATATAATTTCCATTATACACAAACATGGATGTATTTCTTGCATAATTACGTTTTCCAAGCTGATCAGCCCATGTATAAACAGGATATTTAGCATTTACGTTCGTTTCTGTCCAGGTTTGTTTTGTATCTACAATGGAATTGTAAGTTCCTTGCATATTTCCCATAATCCAAGGAGTTCTGTAATCTACTACATTAAATCCGAGAGCGTAGTCGAAACGTGCTGAGAAAGATAAATTCTTCCATGTAAGGTTAGTATTAATACCGCCGGTCCATTTAGGCACAGTGTTTCCTACCTTCACAAGATCAAAATTATCAATTACCCCATCACCATTAACGTCTTTCCATTTTACATCACCAGGTTGAATTGGTAATGCTTTTGTTTTTTGTGCGTCAGTCAATCTAGCCCACGCATCAGGACCATAAAGCGGTTTATTATTCGATCCATTATTCCCCGTAGACTTATCAATAAGCTCTCCTGGGATCTCATTAACAGATTTATAAATACCTTCGGCCTTAAACGCATAAATATTTCCCGGACGTTGACCTTCCTGATAACCTCCTACCCATGCTTTATCCTCACCTTTTCCGGTATAGACCTGAAATGCATTTTGACGATTACGTTCTAATCCATTATTAGGTAGTTCAATGATTTTATTAATATTATATGCACCATTCGCATTAACATTCCATTTCCAATCTTTTCCATCAATAATACGGAAACCTAACTCAAATTCAAGTCCCTGATTCTGTAATTTCCCATTATTTGATGTTATACTGGAAATTCCAGAAGTTGAAGGTAAAGTAATACTTGCAAATTTATCTTCTGTATTTCTGTTATAATATGTAAAGTTGGTATTAATTCTATTTGCCAAGAAACTTAAGTCCAAACCAAATTCCAATGTTTGTGACTTCTCCCACATAAGATATGGATTTGGAATACTTCCAAGCAGGTATCCGGTATTACTATTGTATTTATTACTACCATAAGATCCTTGAACAGTATAATTTCCAACCCAGTCTTTATTCACATTTCCATTCAGACCATAGCTTGCTCTTAATTTGGCAAACGATATAACATCCGAATATTTTTGCATAAACTCTTCTTTCCCAAATACCCAACCAGCTGAAATTCCGGGAAATACCCCCCAACGATTATCATCTACTAATTTTGAATATCCATCTTTTCTCATTACAAAAGAAACCAGATATTTACTTTGAAAATCATAATTTACGCGACCAAAAAACGACATGATGCGTTGGCGACTATGCCATGAATCAATTGAACGTTTCCCTTTATCGGTACTAGTATACGATAAATCCATAAAATCATCTGTTGCTGCCCCAGAACCTGATGCAGAAAACCCTTTATTATAAGCATCATAGTATTCAAAACCCGCCATAGCAGCCAGATAGTGATCTTTTGTAATTTGATTATCGTAATTCAACACTGCATTATAAGTCTGACTTAATGTACGGTCATAAGAGGCAGAACTAGCTCTGGCAGTATTATAATTACCTGGTGATGACAAATAATCACGGTTAAATGCTTCCAGCTTTTCTTCGTCAAAATACCAGTTGGCAGATAATTTCAAAGCTAAACCTTTCATAATATCAATATTGAAAGATTGTACCATTGTAAACTTATCAGTATTATTGTCTCGAATTAATTTGTCTAAGTTAAGCAACTGATTTCCATCACCGGAATTATTACCCAACAACATCTCACCATCAGCATTGTATCCACGGAACGTTGGCGGCAACGACATTAGCCTTGAAAAATAAAGTGCTTCAGAAGAAGATGTTGGAGACAATCCATACCATTTAGCATCAGCGAAATTAAATGATGAACTTGATGTTAACCATGGCTTAAGCTTATAATCGGCATTGAAAGTAAAGGTTAGGCGTTTATACCAGTTTCCTATTGCATTTCCCTCACTGTTATTGTAGCCAATACCTGCATAGTAATTACCTTTATCATTTCCTCCACTGGCACTAATATTGTAATCCTGAGAAAAAGAAGGAGTATTTAAATTAAATGTTGCCGGATCAAAGTCTTTATAAATAATCTGTCCACCGTAAACAGGGTCAGTCATTGTCTGCCATCCCTGTTTCAGCAAGAAAGCCAAATCATCTGTATAGTTCATTGGGCTCCAAATAGCCTGAGAAGTCTTGTTCCCATCTAAAGGAGTGACACCGTCGCTTGCAAAATATTTATTTCCCGTTCCATAAGGAGAAGCTGTACCCAAAGAAGCCATTGTTGTTACACCTTGCCAACCTCCCTTTGAATCCTGATAAATTTGAGCTGAGCGTTGATAAGCCTTACGCATCCATGATATATAATCACCGGCACCCATAAATTCATACGGATTTGAATAATAGTTAAGACCGAATTTTGCCTTTACTGCAATCTCTCCTTTGCCTTCTTTACCTCTTTTTGTTGTTACTAAAACTACGCCATTATTTGCACGAGCTCCATAAATAGCTGTTGCTCCGGCATCTTTAAGGACCTCCATCGATTCAATGTCTTCCGGATTAATATCGCTCAAACTTCCACGTACCTGACCATCAACCAAAATTAGTGGAGATCCAGATCCACTGTAATCAGTACCACCACGAAGAATAATTGTTGGAGTTGCTCCCGGATTACCTGATGTCTGCAAAACCCGCAACCCCGATACAGCCCCAGAAAGTGCTTGAGCCGGATTCGAGAATAATCCTTGTTTTAAGACATCCTCTTTTACTTTAGCAATTGAGTTTGTTACTTTGGTACGTAGCTGCTTACCCCCGTAACCTGTAACCACAACTTCTTCCAGTTGCTGACTATCTTCTTTCATAATGATATTCATCGGAGCTCCGGCGGTTGCTTTAACTTCCAATGCGGCATAACCAATGTATGAAATCCGTAATGTAGCATTTGGATTTACATCCAATACAAAATTACCATCGATATCTGTGATGGTCCCATTTTGTGTACCGACTTCCAACACTGAGACACCAGGTAATGTCATCTTCTGGTTATCGTACACAACACCCTTAACGGCAACTTTATTCTGAGCAAAAATGCTTAGAGATAAAAGTAACAGTAAGAAACTTAAGATAGTCTTGTGACTCATTTTCATAACTTTATAAATTAATAATAGGATAATAATATTTATTTGCACATAACTTTTATCAATATTCTTTCAATCTCTGCTTTCTATGTCTTCAATCTCTTAATACCACCTCATCAACCCTCAATACAATTCAAATTAATACATAACAAAGCACTAAACACCGCATTTATTTTATTTATGCCACAAACTTAAATAAATTTTTTTAATATCGATCCTCAAAAATTAGAAATGTTTATATTTTTAACACTTAGGATTATTTATAGTGAATTGATGACTTAAAAAAATAAAATATCAATTAAAACGGACGTAATAGTGAGTATAAGACAAAAAAAAGGAGCCATTTAATAATGACTCCTTATGAAAACTCTTATAAGATCTATAAAATTCGAAGTAGAATCACGTCCGAAGTTCTTATCCCAGGTTTAATTTCTCCCCCAATAATAATAAAACATTTGTTTAACAATAAAAGGGATGCTCCTGCTCTGGCAGTAAATTCATAATCATCAAGAAAAATCCATTTTCTAGAAAACGTATTATATATAAATATCTCTTTATTGAATTTATACCAAGCAACCGGATGCTTTAAATAGGAATCTTTCTCCCTGGTAAGTCTACTAAATAAACTCGTTTTACCATTTTTTTCTGCCAATTTCAGGTTTCGGTTCATACTTATGGCAGATAAAAATCGGTCATAATTTACACCGCCGGTAAAGTAAATCAAACTATCTCCACTAGAAACAGCGCATCCTCCTGTAAACGTCCGCAATTCACCTCCCTTCATAACAGGAACAGCCGACTCTAATTTCCATTCGTTTTTCATACTACTGAATGACAATAAATCTGTCGGAATAAAAGGTTTGCTATTATAAACTTCAGGCTGGAATCCCCCGGAAAGATAAATCTGTGTTCCTTCATCAGAATGCTGAGAAACTAAAACAGGCTGCAACCTGGCACATCCGGGAAAATCGGGCAAGATCTCCCATCCTTTAGTCAGCTGATTCAGATTCAGACGGAGAAATGAATTAGCCGGCACGCCATTTTTATTTCCTCCGGCAACATAGATATAGTTAGCATTTGATGTTGCTGCCAAATTATCCATTCTAAATGGTAGTTCTGGAAGTTTTATTATATCAACTTGAGAGGCTACGGCATTCCACGACAATAAATAAGCTGACGAAAATGATTGTTTATCATTGTTTCCACCAATACAGACAAGCCCTTCCGATACAGAGACCGACGCTCCATAAGCAACGGGATGGGGTAAAGTTCCTACCTTTTCCCATTGTCCAGTCATCATGCCGGCAGTATCCAACTTCCATATTGAATCGTAATATCTCTTTACCCCTCCTTCGGATGCAGGCTTATCAGGGAAATTGCATCCTCCTGCAACTAAAATACATCCATTAGCGATTCCGGAGAAATGACCGGAAACACCTAAAGAAATTGAATCGGTACTATTTGTCCGAGGCAAGGAAGGTAAAGACTGCCAAACAGCTTTCTTTCCAGTCCATCTGACTGGGCGTGATGTTTGGCAAGCGATAAGAAAAATACCCGCAAAACAACAAAATGCTATTCTAATATAGTTATACACAGTTCAATATTTTAAAGGATGAACGAGACTAATTATCAGACGAAGTAAAAGTGGAAGCAGGTAATAGTTCCCTATTTACCAAATTGCCGTTTGTATAAGGCGCCCATCCATAACGAACAAAACGAGGATGCTTCACTTTTTCATTCCATACCTTTATTTTATCTCCTTCCACAATTGCTCTAGCAGGGAAATAAAGTCCATCAAATTCAGCAATTTCAAAAGAACGTAAATCCTTATCATCCGAGGCACGCAGTCCGTTTGCATAATCAAAGGAAATTAAAGCATAGCCATTTTTAAATTCGGATTCCTTGTATTGAGGTCCAGACGGCACTATATCTTTTCCATACGTTTTATTCAAGGCCAGACGAGCCAATCGTTCACCAACCTCTTGCTTCCTTTTGGGATGAACATCTAATGAATCGCCTAAGTCACTGCTGACTGCCATACCACTGCCTGGAATAATTTTTTCCAACCGACGCTGACTATCCCTGAAATGAGGCCAACTAGGGCGATTTAATCCCGACAACTGTACATAATAGAAAGGGAATTCTTTATTCCAGTTTTTCCTCCAACTATCAACCAACAAGGGAAATAGAATTTCATGAATCTCTTTATTGTGAGCATTTGACTCTCCCTGATACCAGATTACACCTTTAACAGGATAAGAAGCCAATGGAATAATTCCTGATTCGAAAAGGTAACACGGTTCATAAGGATGACGCTGCTGTGAATTGTCCGATTTTTTTATATTCAATGAAGCTCTTTCCCTAACCCAATCCTGAATCCGGTCATTTTTAGTCCAGTTATTTAATATTCCGGGGTAATTAAACTCCAGTGTTCTTCTATCAATCCAAGATTCGCATGGAGAACCACCCACCGCATTTAAGATTAAACCAACCGGCACGTTTAAACTATCGGAAAGCATCTGTCCGAAAGCGTAGGCAATTGCTGAAAACCGACTTACATTCTTATCATTACACTTTTCCCATCGGGCATCTTTAAAATATTGCAGACTGTTTAACGAATCCAGCACGGAACCATCCCACTCTACAGCATTGGTCATCCAACGAGGTTTCATGTCAAATAATCTTACGTTGGAACTATCGCCAGCTTTCTTAAGCAAAGCCGCATTCTCTGCAGCTTCAGCAACCATAAAAGCCATATTGGATTGTCCCGAACACAGCCACACTTCGCCCGCAAGCACGTCTTTATAAACATATCTTTTATTTACCCCGGAAACAGACAACTCGTAAGGACCACCAGCCTTCAACGGATCAAGCACCACACTCCACTTACCGTTGGATGAAGTCACAGTCCGTTTCTTCTGTCCACCCACAGAAACTGTAATTTGGTCACCAGCATTGGATGTACCTGTTATCCGCAGCGGTTCATTACACTGCAGTACCATACCATCCGTAAAAAGAGAAGACATTTTTAATCCGCCAAAATTTCCGGTTAGGGAGCTATAGACTGTCCGGGCGATTATTGAAGCCCCCTCAACAGTAGGATGCAAGGCATCCGGCAACAAATCCGGACGAGCATACAATCCCTCCTGCAAATCGATAATAGAGACTCCGGCAACACCTGCAATTTCTTCAATTTGATGTTGAATCTGCCAATGCCAATCGCGTGTACCAGATTCAAAACGTGGATGCTTAGCAGTAATAGGAGTCAGTCTGCAAATCCAGATTTTACAAGCAGGATTTACTTTACGAAAAGCATCGATCAACTGAAGGTAATCATTCACGAACTCATCTTTGTAGTTGGGCCAATTACGAGGGTCCGTATCATTCAGTCCAAGATGAATTACGACCAAATCTGCAGCAAAAGCTTTTGCATCTTCAAACTCTTTCTGCAATACATAAGGCCGGTGTCCTTTAGAAAGCAGCGTAGCTCCACTCTTACCGAAATTTCCTACTTCATACCCTTCACCTAGTAATTTCTGTAATTGCGCAGGATAAGCTTCTTCTGCCGGATTAGCAAGACCGTATCCAAACGTAACACTATTACCTACACATGCAACCTTAATCTTTTGTGCCTCAACCAATGAAGCACAACAAATAAGCAACAAAAACAAGTAAATCCGTTTCATCCATATCTAATTTATATGCTGTATACATGCCAGTTTCAAATGGTACAATCAATAATTTATACAATAAGAAAACAAGTACCAACTTAGAAACGGAACAAAAATATACATCTAAAAACAAAGAAGACGAATGCACTTTACTGCGCATTCGTCTTCCATACTACATTTATTTTACAATATCTTTTAGCTTTACCGCCTGAAAAACCATATGAGCAGTACTTCCTTCATAAAGGATTCCTACTGTTTCTTTGTCAATCATAGTCAGACATGAATATCCCCAACCGTGACCCTCATCCAACAACACATCATACTCATTAGGGAAGGTAAGTCCACCATCAAGACTAGCCTTTATCGTTATACTATGACGACCCTTAGTTGTATTAGGATTAGAGAAAAGCAGAATCCCTTTGTTTAACACATTATCCTTAGCTTCTACTTTTATTAAGCTCGCCATACAAACAGACTCTTGTAATACACTTCTGTTTGAAGGATGCTCCGTCCAGGTCTTACCCAAATCTTTTGTTACAGAAACAGCACGGCTGCCACCTCTGTTATCACGCATATTCAACATCAACACACCCGGTTCAACCTCTGCAACCTGTGCTTCCGTTGTGTTTGTCCTCGCAAAGTTATGCATCTTCCAGGTTTTACCATGGTCTTTACTATACATGATTCCAGCATTAGGCACACGGGTTGAATCAATAAACTGTGTAGCAAACACCAGCGTGCCATCCTGCATTGTTATACCGCTACCGGGACCTTGTAAAAGGAACTTCCACGATGGGTCCTTAACCTGCGATGTTATATTGATGGGGTTCGACCAGGTCTTGCCATCATCATCACTTTTGGCTAAGACTAGCTGAGCCGTATGATTTTTATCCATACCATCCTGCGAGTTAAACCATGCGCGGCCATTTCCCATACCATGCGTCCAGGCTGCAACAATCCAGATAGTACCTGTCTTCTTATCAACTAAAATTGCCGGATCACCCACACCATTCTGGGCAGAAGGCAGTCCGCCCTCTTCACCAAAAGTCATAGCTACCCGCATAGGCTCCCAGGTCTGACCACCATCTGTACTACGACTTAATCCGATATCCACACGCTCTTGTAAATCAGCACTGTTATTGTAACGGACGTCGTACACACCCAACAACGTACCTTTATTAGATGTTACCAACCCCGGTATCCGGTATGCAGCAACTCCATCATCACCGGCATGTCTTACTCCAATACCCATCCGATGCACAACAGATCCCTGATCAATGGTAAGAATAGAAGATTTACCATCCATATAAACGCCGGTCACCTCTGCTGTAATTTTTGAAACCAATGACGCTGTAGGTTTCATTTCCAAACTTACCCAGAAATAATTGATTCCCGGGAACAAAACCTGATCACATGTAAGTGTTACGGTTTGAGCTGGAGACTTTTTATCACTTTTCAAAACGGAGTAAGACCGGTTAGCTTCGCGAGTTTTACCGACCTCTTCTCTGGAGATATAGGCAACCGGAGCATAATTAAGCTGACCATCTCGCTGTACAGCCTCTGTGCCAGAATAATACAACTTAACCGATTGAATTTCCGAAAGTTTAACATCGTTGCCAAACCGAAGCGTAACATGGTTCAACACCTTGCTCTGCTTAGAGTCGACACGCAGGTTAAACAACACATTATCTTTCCGATCAATCAAAATGGGGATCTGTGTTTCCCGAATTCTAACAGTGTCATTACCAAATACAGAAATGGCAACAAAAAGAAAGCAAAAATAAAAACAGATTTTTCTCATGAGATTATCAGTAATAAATTAATAAAAATACCATTGCCGCAACTTACATTGCAACCAAAACTTAGACTTTAGTGCATTGATGCAACTATATTACAACCAATGCGGGCGTTACGATAAGGGAGAAATATTAAAATCGCAATCAAACCATATATATAACAAAAAACCCATGGCAATTAAAGAATCGCCATGGTATTTTTTATTTAGAAATAATCTCTTTGCAAAGGTCGTACGACTTGATCATCATACGCGGTATATGGAATGGCCCTTTAAAAAGATTTCCTTTAGCAGGCTGAGCCACACTTCCATCACGACGAAGATACCCGTACCACTCTCCATACTCCTTATCGGGGAAATGAGCATACGTATAGTCACTTATCTGCTTATGCATCTCAATATACTTCGGATCGCCAGTTGCTTCATATGCATATAAAGCCGCAATGATTGCTTCGGTCTGAGGCCACCAGAATTTCATATCCTGCGAATAATCCTGTGGAGGCAGATTCAAACAATCTCTGAAGTTTATTATACCGCCATACTCCTTGTCCCAGCCCCATTCCCAGGACCAATCCAGAATAGTCAGACCCAAATCTACCAGTTCCTTATCCCAGTTTCTATACTTGGCTTCTTCCAAAATGAACCAGGCAGTCTCTATACAGTGACCAGGATTAATAGTGCGGCCCATATTTGTATTGAGAAACTCGCCATTGGGGCCTACCGTTTCCAGTAAAGCTTTAAATTCAGGATGTATAAAATGTTTGCGAATCTGATTAATTGACCACTCTATTTGCTCATCCAGAATAGGATCGCTAATTACCTGCCTGATGCGTGAAGCCGTATTAATCAGAATCATAGTTAGAGAATGCCCCTGCATCTTCACACTATCACAATACTTTGAAGGAAGCAATCCCGGTGTTTCTGTTAGATGCTTTATCTGCTTAAATATCTTCAAGGCTTTTTCTGCATAGGTTTTATCACCTGTTGCCTGTGCATATTCTGCCATGGCGATAGCAGCAAAGGATTCTGAAAACACATACCTGCGTTTACGGATGGGCTCTCCATTTTCTGTTACTTCAAAAAACATATGACCATCTGTATCGATACAGTATTTTTCAATAAAATCGAGTGTGCTTTTTGCCGCTTCAAGCCATTCGGGATTTTTCTCAATCGTATTATATGCAAACGAACATACAAAGGCGAATCGTCCTTGAAACCAAACAGATTTTGTTGTATCCATCAGGCTACCGTCGCGGTTAACGCAGGTGTATACACCTCCGTGTTTCCGGTCCCAGCCAAACTGCATCCAAAAAGGCATTATATTTGTCAGCAGATCTTCCTTATATGAAGAAGACCACTGATTAAGATATTCTTTAACGTTATCCATAATTACGAGGCTTAACTTGATGTTTTTTAATAGATTATTTTGGGGTGTTAGATTATATCAAGTCTGAATAATATCAGAATTTATTACATCTTTCAAAGAAGTTTATCGCTTCCAATTCTGATTTCATAGCTGCCTCTTCAGCATCGGTCATATTCTGGAACGGAGTTCTGTTTTTGCCAAGATCAAGACCGATAAGCTTCATAATTCTTTTACCTCCAACAATATTACCCCTATAATTACATATAACATTGATAACATCCTGTGAGAAGTTCTGACATTCGCGAGCGCGCTCCAAATCTCCTTTTTCCCAAGCATCGATAATTTCGACCAATACACGTCCGTTGTAATTCGTAGTACCGCCAATACCACCCTGAGCTCCACCCATGGCTAATGCTGGCAGAATAGTTTCATCCTGACCGTGCAACATATCGAACTTACCATTATTATATAAGCGGCATTGATTGTATTCATAAATACTCTCAAAGGTATATTTAATACCTGCAAAATTAGGAATACGACCATCTACTGCCTTCAAAAAAGGAAGCATTGGCAAAAAGACGCCACTAAGAGCGGGGATATGATAAAAATAAAAAGGTAATGCAGGAGCTCCACAGGCAATCTCTTCACAATATTTCACCAACTCCTCTACTCTTCCGGCTTTAGGGAAAGGAGAAGCCATAGCTCCGATACCCCAGGCTCCGATTTCCTGCGCATGAGCGGCCAATTTATTGCTCATTTTAACACATGTGCTTCCTACATGTACAATCACCTTAAAATCTTTTGGAGAAACTTCCATCCATCTTTCGGCCAGTTTAATGCGCTCATCTTCTGTGAGCATATAACCTTCACCCGACGACCCATTAATAAAAACACCTTTTAAACCATTGTTTGCCAACAATTTTGCATACGCTTCAATAGGTTCATAGTTTACCTCTCCATTTTCATAAAACGGAGTAAATGGAGCATTAATCAGACCTTTTATTTTTTCCATAATTTTATTTTTATGAGATTATTATCTTACTTATACAGCTAAACAAATATTCAATTTTAAATACAATGCAAACTTAAATAAAATATTTTAATATCAAATCTCTATTTAATGAATTTTAGACAATAATAACATAATAAACTCGTGTACGCATCGAATTTTCCATACCTAACCTTTTCTAAATAAAAAAGAGAAGCTACAAACTGTATAACTTCTCTTTTTTTTATAATAAGACTATTATAAAAACATACGAAAGCAATGCTTAAATCATTCCTAAAATTTTTCCCCTCGAAAGCAGGCAGGCTCCTAACACACCTGCGTGATCACCTAGTTTTGAAATTTTAATTTCCGTATCCTGGTTAACCAGATTCAACGAGTATTTACGCACAGCACTTTTAATCGGCAGGCGGATATACTCATCTGTAAGAGAAAGACCTCCGCCAAGAATAACCAATTCAGGATTGAAAATATTCATTAATCCGGCGATTGCTTTTCCAAGATTAGTCCCGATATGTTCCAGAATTTCGATAGACAACACATCCTCTTTTTGAATCGCATCAATTAAATCATTTAGCGTTATTTCTGCTCCGCTATTTATTTTATCGGCTAAAATGGTACTGCTGCCCTCTTTATATCGTTCAATCAACATTCTATGAAGCGCAGATCCTGATGCTTCGGTTTCAAGACATCCTTTTTTGCCGCAATGGCAAATTATTTCATTGTCGTACAAACAGAAATGGCCAAATTCTCCTGAAAATCCGGATTTTCCGTAATATAGTTTACCATCCAGAATAATACCTACACCCAATCCCCAGCTAATATTTACAAAAATCAAATTTTTCTCTCCCTTTACGGCACCTTTCATATACTCGCCATATGCCATTGCACGGGTATCATTCTCGATGTAGACCTTAAGTTTAAGGCGCTCTTCAATTATTAAGGAAAGAGGCTTTTCTTCAAAATAGAAGAAACTATAGCTATAACCGGATATAGGATTTACACGTCCTGTAATATTAATACCTACAGAAAGAATCTTATCACGTGAAACCTTCAGCGAACCAATAAATTCGTCGATGATAACACATAGATTCTCCAAGGCAGCCGGTGTGTTCTCCAAAGTAAAAGGCACCTCATCTTCCACCGAGATAAATTTTCCTTTAAAATCTACCGCAGCAATATTGATTGAGTCTCTGCGCACATCCACTCCGATAAAATAACCAGATTCCGGATTAAGTCCATATATGTTTGGTTTACGGCCTCCACTGGTTTCCTGTTTACCAAAATCAAGAATATACCCCTCTTCCAGCAACTCACCAACCAGTTTAGTTACCGTAGGGATACTCAGATCCATTTCTTTGCAAAGATCGGCAATGGTTGCATCACCATTTGCAATATAATAATGTATAATCTTCTTCTTAAGAGCGGCTGTACGATTGCCTTCCACGGCAATCAAAAAATCTGTACTCATATTTATTTTTTTACATTTACAATAGGTTAATAGAATATTGAATATTTATTGAAGCTGTTTGATACGTACATCGATTGACTTATCGGAAGCCAGTCGTTTTTTCAATTGGGTAACATCCGTATCTCCGTAATGATAGGGATACAAAATTCGGGGGTTAATCATCCGGGCTGCATTTACGGCTTGATCGATCGTCATTGTATAAGGCTGGTTAACCGGAATAAAAGCAATATCGATATCACCCAGGGTAGCCATTTCCGGAATATCTTCCGTATCGCCGGCCACATAGACACGCATACCTCCAAGGGTTAAAATATATCCGTTGTCACGGTGTTTAGGATGATACATCTCTCTTCCGGGGGTTGTGTTATATGCAGGAACAGCCTCCAGGGTAAGATAATCTGCAGGAGTAAGCTTATCTCCGTTTTTCATGACAGATCCTTTATCCAGAATTTTAACAGAAGACTTGTTGGCTATCAACACCGTACCCTCCTTCACTGTCTGATCAACCGCTTTTTTATCCAGATGATCACCGTGTTCGTGGGTGATAAGAAGTATGTCGGCCTTAGGTAGTTTTGAATAATCGGCATAAGATGATACCGGATCAATTTGAATTACAGCATCCCTGTAGGTCAGCATAAGAGTTCCGTGCTTAATAAAGTGAATTGACAACTCATACCCCTCTTTAGTCTTGAAAGAGTCCTTCTCGAATGGAGATGCCTGAATCCATGTTACACATAAAAGGCAACAAAGCAGCATATAAATTTTCCCACACATAATAACAGACATTTGGTTTGTATATAACTAGAGAGACTTTCCAACAAAGATATATAATTAACCATTAATTATACAAAAGAATCAAGAAAAACCTCAAATAATTAAATACTTTTGTATATATTACCGGTCAAAATGTAATTATTTTAAGTTTATTAATCAACTGTAATATGGAAAGATTGTTCAAAATCAGTCCGTTTTCTGCCAGTCTGGAGAAGCAATTACCCGACTTTTTATCTGAGCCGCACGCTCACGACATGGAAGAGCTTGTAATCTGCCTGCAGGGAAAGATTGAACATTTTATAAATTTTAAATCCACCATCTACAACGCACCGCTTATCAGCTACGTAACCAAAGGGAAAAGTCACCGTATTACATTTTTGCACGACAACGAATTAAATTATCCGCAAGGTTGGATCTTCCGCTTTAAAAGCGAATTTATTCCGGAATCGCGCTTCCAACTGTATGCCGGTTACCACGAATATGCCACCATTGAGCTGGCCGAGAACAAACACTTCACTCAAATAGTCAAACTATGTGAAATCATGTACGAAATTGCAAGTCAGGAAGTACCGGACTATGCCATACTTCGCAGCCTGCTTAGCTCACTGTTTATCATGATTGAGTCCGAACGGAAGAAATCTGCCACAATGAAAATGGACCAGCCCTGTTCGCAGCATATCACATTCCGTACATTTCTGCAGATTCTAGAAGATAATTTCCGTCGGGATGTAAATGTTGACTTCTACGCAGAAAAATTAAACATGTCGTCGCGCAATCTTAATATTATATGTCAGAATATCCTTCAAAAAAGTGTATCCGAAATAATCGAGACCCGAAAGCTTACAGAAGCAAAAGAGCTATTGATGAATAGTGAAAAAACGATTGCCGAGATTGGCTTCGAGCTAGGTTATAATGAGAAATCCTATTTCTCGAATGTATTCAAAAAGAAGGCCGGAGTAACGCCCAGCGAGTTCAGAAATGAAATGAGCAAGCTTATTTCCTGAATTTACAACACATTTTCCGAAAACTATTACCCACCCCCCTGTTAAATAGCCGAACTTTGCAGCATCAAATAAATTAAAAACCAAAAAGAAGTAAAATGAAAGCTTATTATTTATTAGCAGCAGTGGCTTTATTTATCGCCACATCATGTTCAAGCAAGTCGGGTAACAAAGTGGATGCATCAGATGCAAAAGAAGCAACGGCAAATGTTGGCAGTCAAAAATTAGTTGTAGATACATTAGCCTCGACAGTGGCCTGGAAAGGTTACAAACCCGGAGGAAGTCATCACGGAACATTAGGCATCAAACAAGGAGAATTATCGGTTGAAAACGGCGAACTGGTATCCGGAACATTTACCCTTGACATGAATAAGATTTTATGTGAAGACCTGACCGATGCAAAGATGAACGAACAACTGGTAGATCACCTTAAGAGTGCTGATTTCTTTGATGTTGCTAAATATCCAGAGGGTAAGTTTACGATTACAACAGTTGAAAAACTAAATGACGGTGTCAATTCTCATAGAATCAGTGGCAATCTTGAATTAAAAGGTGTATCAAAAAACATCACTTTCGATGCGAATGTTACCAACGAAGGTACAAGCTACAAGGCTACCACGGCTACTTTTACAATTGACCGTACCCAATGGGGCGTTAATTACGGATCCAAAAATATCTTTAAAGATCTGAAAGATTCATTCATCAATGATGATATGGAAGTTACCATTACAATAGTCGCTAATGCCGAATAATTTTCGAACCAGCGCAGAATTAAGAAACTGCAAAACAGAACAATCATGATTACGCTTGATAGTTTACAATCGGATTTCAATAAAATAAAAAGCACAGAGCAAATGCCTGTGCTTTTTATTGGTCACGGTAGCCCGATGAATGCCATAGAACTAAATGAATTTTCTCAGCAATGGAGCATTCTGGGGAAGAATCTTCCGCAACCTTCGGCCATCTTGTGTATATCCGCCCACTGGGAGACCAGAGGAACACAGGTAACGGCAATGAAGCGTCCGGACACGATACACGATTTCGGCGGATTTCCTCAGGCACTATTTGATGTAAACTATCCTGCCAACGGCTCTCCGGAACTGGCCGCACAAATTGCTCACGAGTTTCAGAATAAAAAAGTTGGGCTTAATATGGACTGGGGAATCGATCATGGATGCTGGAGTATTCTGGTGCATCTGTACCCCGAGGCCAATATTCCGGTGTTGCAATTAAGTCTGGATTACACCATGGGGGCTGAAGCCCATTTTAAACTGGCTGAGGAATTGGCATTCCTCAGAAACAAAGGCGTATTGATAATCGGGAGCGGCAACATTATCCATAACCTGCGGCAAGTAAGGTTCGGCAGGTCCTTCGCGTTAGAGGATTATGGATACGATTGGGCCATTGAGATGACAGACATCATCAAAAATAAAATTCTTCTGGAAGATTACGATGCCTTGATAAATTACGAAAAACTAAGTAACGCATCCCGGCTGGCAATACCCACAACCGATCATTACTATCCGCTGCTTTATGCATTGGCATTGCGCGGAAACAAAGATAATGTGACATTCTTCAACGATAAGATACTAGGCGGATCTATCGGCATGACCTCTCTTATGATTGATTCGCAGCAGTAAAACAACCTATTTGTTCCCTATAGCGCATTCTGGTGACACCAGGATGCGCTATAGGGAACATTAAAAATACAGCTCCTTAGGTTGGATAAAATTCTTAGGTACTTTCTACTTCAAAACTCATTAGAAATGATTTAAAAAGTATATACTTTTTGGTTAAAAAGTACCGACAAATTTTCCCTTAAGTATAATTTATTTTTGACTTAAGTAAAATAAAAATTTCACTTAAGGGAAAAATAAACTTCCCTTAAGTGAAAATTATTGGCTCCACATCGCCTTGACTTTTACTAAATTAAGTAGACACTTTTTGATTCTTTAAACTGAGAAACCAGACATATCAGAGATGATTCTACTGAAAGCCTAGACACTTTCACAAAATCCAACCTAAAGAACCCGACTTATGAGGGATTAGCAACAGCAGATCGCTTTTGTTTACGTCTGTCCAACTCCCGTTCTATCATCCGAAGTTCTCTACCAGTCTGTCCGGCCATAGAGGTATTTTCCTCTGCACGACGTATCAGGTAGGGCAACACTTTTTT
>NZ_JBFWMI010000068.1:0-19343 GCF_050251695.1 Macellibacteroides sp. | reverse complement strand
CACGGAAAAGGGATACCAGCACCTCGTCCACCAGCTGATCTCCGCATACGATGTTCCCGAAAGTGATGGTATAGGCTTTCTGGGTAAGCAGACTCTTGCCGGATTTCATGGGGGCATATATGGCATGCACCGACTGAATGGCATCGGGACCGGATACACGGATAATGGCTACACCGCCTGTTCCGGGGGCGGTAGATACGGCACATATGGTGTCTTGATGGATGGTACTCATAGCTATTGGATACGTTGTTTTGATGATTAAAGATTATACGGTGATTAATTCGTACTGCATGGTACCGATTCCCAGCTTTTCGGCATGTTCGAGGCCGGCGCGCCAGTTGGTGTCCGGGTGCATGTGGTGAAATTTATCTTCGCCTTCGAGGTGCTCGTGGGGGTGTTTGTCGGCCAACCGGTTATTGGGCAGAATTGGTGCATTGGTTACCATATCCACACAGGCCTTGTCTAAAGCCACCGGGTCGAAAGAGGCGGCTATACCCAGGTCGGGTATCACAGCTGCATCGTTGGTGTGCCAGCAATCGCACTCGGGAGAAACGTTCATGATAAAGCTTACATGGAAATGGGGCTTGTCTTTAAGTACTGCCTGGGTATATTCGGCAATCTTGCAGTTCATGTTTTCGGAGGTATCTCCTGCCCCCATTACTGCACCGTCGTACTGGCAGAGTGCCACACATTGTCCGCATCCCACACACTTCGCGTAATCGATTTCCGCTTTGCGTGTGCTGTTAAGATGGATTGCATCGTGGGCACAGTTTTTTACGCAGATATTACATCCTGTACATTGCTCGGCATCTATCTGGGGCTGAGATGCTGCATGCAGTTCCATTTTTCCGCCTCTGCTGGCGCATCCCATACCAAGGTTTTTCAATACGCCTCCAAATCCGGCTTGTTCGTGTCCTTTAAAATGGGTCATGGAAACAATGATATCGGCATCGGCTATGGCGCTTCCTATCTTAGGTGCTTTGCAGTATGCTCCGTTTACCTCAATCTCCCGGTAGTCGGTTCCCTTCAGTCCGTCGCCGATTATCACATCGCATTGTGCCGAGATGGGGTTGTAACCATTTTCCATGGCACTACGCAGGTGATCCACAGCGTTGGCGCGTCTGCCTGAATAAAGCGTGTTACAGTCGGTAAGAAACGGTCTGGCTCCGAACGAGCGTAACAGGTTTGCCATGCGGGCCGCATAATTGGGACGAATATAAGCCAGGTTACCGGGTTCGCCAAAATGTATCTTTATGGCCACAAATTGTTTTTCGAAATCGATTCCGGCAATACCGGCCCTTTTTACCACGCGTTCCATCTTATCGAGCAGATTGCACGATGCATTGGTACGCAAATTTGTAAAATATACTTTTGATGGTTCCATGGAATAATGCTTATTTATATACAAAGATAGTGGTTCTGATGGAATGAACGAATAAGATTGACAAAAGATGGACGTATACAAATGTAAAAAGGCGCGGCTCCTTTCGGTCCGCGCCCTTTGTATGAGAATTGGATCGAAATTATTCGCCCAACAGAATTTCGAGGATCTGAACCGCAGCTTTAGCTACAGACGTACCCGGACCAAAGATTGCTGCTACGCCGGCCTTATAAAGGTAGTCGTAGTCTTGGGCAGGAATAACACCACCGGCAATAACGATGATATCTTCGCGACCCAGCTTCTTCAGCTCTTCAATAACCTGCGGTACCAATGTTTTGTGACCGGCAGCCAGTGAAGATACACCCATGATGTGTACGTCGTTTTCAACAGCCTGACGAGCAGCTTCGGCCGGAGTCTGGAACAATGGTCCCATGTCTACGTCGAATCCACAGTCGGCATACCCGGTTGCAACCACTTTCGCACCACGGTCGTGACCGTCCTGACCCATCTTGGCAATCATGATACGAGGCTGACGACCTTCTTTCTTAGCAAATGCTTCTGCCAGTTCGCAAGCTTTTACGAAGTCGGCATCTTTCTTTGTTTCTGATGAATACACGCCTGATATAGTTCTGATAATTGCTTTATAACGTCCTGAAACAGCTTCGCATGCATCGGAGATTTCTCCCAAAGTAGCACGTAAACCTGCAGCCTTAACAGCAAGCTCGAGCAGGTTACCCTGTTTAGTTCTTGCACACTCTGTAATGGCTTCCAAAGCTTCCTTAACGGCAGCTTCGTCGCGGTTTGCTTTCAACTCATTCAAACGTTCGATCTGCTCCAAACGTACAGCTGTATTGTCGATTTCGAGAATATCGATAGGATCTTCCTTCTCGAGACGGTATTTGTTAACACCCACGATTGTTTGATTCTTTGAGTCGATACGAGCCTGCGTACGGGCTGCAGCTTCTTCGATACGTAGTTTTGGTAAACCTGTTTCGATAGCTTTTGCCATACCGCCCATGCTTTCGATTTCCTGAATCAATGCCCAACCTTTGTGTACCAACTCGTTGGTAAGAGTTTCAACGTAGTAAGATCCGGCCCATGGGTCGATTTCTTTACATACCTGTGTCTCTTCCTGGATATAGATCTGTGTATTACGTGCGATACGTGCAGAGAAATCGGTTGGCAAGGCAATAGCCTCGTCCAATGCGTTGGTGTGCAGAGACTGAGTATGTCCCAATGCGGCAGCCATGGCTTCGATACAGGTACGGCCCACATTGTTGAACGGATCTTGCTCTGTTAACGACCAACCCGATGTCTGACAGTGTGTACGTAGTGCAAGCGACTTTGGATTCTTGGCTCCGAAGCTCTTCACGATCTTTGCCCACAACATACGTGCAGCACGCATCTTGGCGATTTCCATAAAGTGGTTTACACCGATAGCCCAGAAGAACGACAAGCGGGGTGCAAAGGCGTCTACATCGATACCGGCATTGATACCGGCACGAAGGTATTCCATACCGTCTGCCAATGTATATGCCATTTCGATATCGGCAGTTGCTCCTGCTTCCTGCATGTGGTATCCTGAGATGGAGATAGAGTTGAATTTAGGCATCTTCTGAGATGTGTATTCGAAGATGTCTGCGATAATCTTCATTGAGAATTCGGGTGGGTAGATATAGGTATTACGCACCATGAATTCTTTCAGGATATCGTTCTGGATTGTTCCGGCCATCTCTTCAAGCTTGGCTCCCTGCTCAAGACCTGCATTGATGTAGAATGCCAATACGGGAAGTACGGCTCCGTTCATAGTCATAGAAACAGACATCTTGTTCAAAGGTATACCGTCGAACAATACTTTCATGTTTTCCAATGAACAGATAGATACCCCGGCCTTACCTACGTCGCCTACTACACGTTCGTGGTCGGCATCGTAGCCACGGTGTGTGGCAAGGTCGAATGCAACCGACAAACCTTTCTGACCTGAAGCCAGGTTACGACGGTAAAATGCGTTAGATTCTTCTGCTGTAGAGAATCCGGCATACTGACGGATTGTCCAGGGACGCATAGCGTACATACCGCTATACGGACCGCGAAGGTAGGGAGGAAGACCAGAAGCATAGTTAAGATGTTCCATTCCTTCCAAATCTTCTTTGGTATATACTGATTTTACATCGATATGTTCCGGAGTTTTCCAGCTGGCTTCGATGCCGTTTGCCTGAGCCCATTCGGCAACATTGGTTGTTGCGAATCCGGCTGACTTATAATCTATATTTTTAAAATTTGGTCTCATGATGTTTCTGCTTAAGCGATTCCTAATTTAGCGTTGAATGCCTTTAATGTTTCCAAAACGTTGGAGCGAACATTGATGTACTGGGTGATACCCTGTGCCTTCAGTTCGTCCATACATGCAGGCATACCGGCCACTACAAATTCTGCTCTGCCATTCAATGCTTTGAAGGCGGCAGGAGCTAATTCGGCATACTCGTCGTCGCTTGAGCAAAGAACCACGATCTCGGCTCCGGCGGCAACAGCTGCTTCAACACCTGCTTCCACAGTTTCGAATCCAAGGTTGTCGATCACCTTATATCCTGCACATCCGAAGAAGTTGCAAGAGAACTGCGAACGGGCCAGACGCATTGCCAGATTACCGATGGTAAGCATAAAGGCTTTAGGAGTCTTTCCGCTATTTTCTGTAGCCAGTCTCAAAGCTTCGAATGCAGAAGCTCCTCTTTCGAAGTTAAGCTTTGGCAATGTTTCGTCCGAGTTGCATGCGCAAGGATCGCTTACAGAGGTCTTCACTTCTATTTTAGAAGCAGCCAGTTCTGTAAAGTTAGGGAACTGGTTGGTTCCCAACAACACTTCTTTACGGGTAGCAATAGCTGCCTTGCGTGCATTGGAAGAGGCATTCACGGCGTTCTGAACATCGCCGGCCATCACTGCAGCAAAGAATCCACCCTTTTCTTCTGTTTCAACAAACAGCTTCCAGGCTACATCTGCAACAGAAACCGTAAGTGTTTCCAGATAATATGATCCGGCAGAAGGGTCTACCACTTTGTCGAGGTGACATTCTTCCTTCAGCAACAATTGCTGGTTACGTGCGATACGTTCTGAGAAATCATCCGGATTTTTAAAGATCTTATCGAAAGGACGAACCGTAATTGAATCGACTCCGGCCAATGCTGCCGACATGGCTTCTGTCTGGGTACGAAGCAAGTTTACGTGAGCATCGTAAACTGTCATATTCCATTCGGAAGTTTGTGCATGGATGTGCATCTTGGCTGCGCAACGACACAGACCGTCCGGTTTGTTGTTAGGACAATCTTCGTGTTGGCATTTAGGTTCGTAAGCTGCTACGATTTCGGCCCACAACCAACGTGCAGCACGGAATTTAGCAATTTCGAGGAAGTAGTTTGATCCTACACCAAAGTTGAATTTAATTTTTTTGGCAACTTCGTCGGCACGACATCCGGCCTCAACCAGCTTGGCCAGCAATTCGTTACCCCAGGCAAGTGCATATCCCAATTCCTGGGTGATATATGAACCGGCATTGTTGAAGTAGAATGCATTTACAGATAGTACCTTGTAACGAGGCAGGGCTTTACCGGCGTTAAAAACGGCTACGGCATTGGCTACCCAGTTATCATTTGTCTTGCCTTTAACAAGCATCCGCTTGAACGGATCGTAGTTTACAGAACCGTAACATTTCTTAAGGTCTGCATTCTTCGCTTTAAGGTAATCTGCTAAAATGTTGATGAGTTGTTCTGCCTTACGGTGACAGGTTTTGAAGTTCAGCTCTACGCTTTCAGGGCAAATACCATTGAGCAAGGTAGCGATGTTTTCCGCATTAACATCTTCACTCTGAATAACAAAGCCTAAAGAGGTTACCCCCTTATTCAATAAATCAAGTGCTTTTTCGTTGGCTCCCTTAAAACAGGTAACCTCAATGTTCTGGCGCACTTTCCAGTCGTTGTCTTTCTTAGTACCGCGTACGTAAGGAAATTCACCCGGAAGTGATGTTGTTGTCTTTAAACTTTCGATATCTTCCGCCCGATAAAAAGGATTTACATCAAATCCCTCGCCTGTCTTCCATACAAGCTTTTTCTCAAACGGAGCCCCTTTCAAATCTGCCGTGATCTTCGCCATCCACTCTTCAGTAGACACCGGGGCAAATTCTGAGAAAAGTTTTTCTTTTAATTCTGCCATAATATTCGTTGTTTATAAAACTGGTATTAGTAAAATCGTCACTCTATTCTGTTTAAGAACAGCTTGCAAAGGTAAAATAAATAAATAGTAAGAACAAAAAAATTCCGATTGATTCGCTGTTTCTCAATTATATCGTTTCGAAAAGCAAATCAATCGGAATTATGTGCGTCTTAAACGTATCTTCCGCGTAAAGAAACAGGCTATTCAGCGCCTTGAAGCTTCTTTATCTCCTCTTCTGCCTGGGCATTAAGGGTAGCCGCTTTCTTTTCGGCCTCGGCTTTCAGTTTGTTGGCTGTGGCCTGTGCTCCGGCTTTAAGTAAAGGGTTCTTGGCTTTTTCGACCAATGCAGCTCCTTGCTTTTCGGCTTCGGCAATCAACTTATCGCCGGCAGCCTTGGCTGTAGCTCTTATTTCTTCTGCCTTGGCTGTGATATTTTCTTTAGCGCTAACCGTTGTCTTAACTCCGGCAGAATCGGTGGTGGTTTTACCCAAAAGCTTATCTGCCAGTCCGGCAACCGCCTGCTTAGCCAAAGCCGATGCGTCGAGCTTTATTTTGGGTGAAGTGAAGGTACCTCCGATAGTTCCCTCCAGACTGGTGATTCCGTTGCGGGCAAGCTTTTCCGGAAGAGTTACCTTCAAGGCGTAATCGATGGTTTTATCCAAGCCGGTACTACCCGAAAGATTCAGCTTGGTATCTCCCAGTTCGACGGTAAAAGGCGACGTTTTTACTCTACCGTCGCCAATGCTGAACGGAATGTTCAGGTCTTTAGGCGACAGATTAGCCAAAGCGTCGTTCTTCAGGGTGCTTGCCAACAACGACAAGGCCTTTACATCCGATACTTTTACACTGTTTGAGTTCAGCTTTCCTTCGCCGGTAAGCGAACTGAGTATAGGCTCCATATGTTCGGTAAGTGCTGAGTTGAAATTCAGCTTCATGGAGTAGTTACCCTGCATGTTCTCGAAAATAGGAGCCAGAGATTTAGCCATATCCAGTGTTTTAAATGTTTCGCCAAAGGATACGGTCTGCAAATCCAGTCCAAATGCCACTTCCGGCTTTTTGGGATTCAGGGCTTCATAATAGCCGCTCACTCCGATCTTTCCTCCCAAAGCATTTGCCGACAGGTTCTGAATAGTGATTCTGCCATCTTTCACCGTAAGATTTCCCAAAACGTTCTTCATTGATAGCTTGTCGTAAACAATCTCTTTTCCAGATGCCCGCAGACTGAAATCCAGATTTTTAGGAATTTCGAAAGCCAGCATGGGAATAGAATCTGCCGATGCAGCCGTACTGTCTTCCTTCATAAAGTCGTTCACATTTAGGTACGACGAGGTTACTTCAAGATTTCCCTTCAATACGGCGTCTTTCATAAAATAGGGTAACAGATTGGTAAGTTTACCCGTTGCCTGAATATCGTTCTTGCCCACCATCATTGAAAAGGCGGTAAGAGCTACATCTTTAGGGCTAAAGCTCATACGGGCCTCCTTTACTGTAACGTCGGGCATGTCGGTCGATTTATAGTTTATTCCCTTAACCGACAAAGTTCCATCGGCAGTAAATTTATCGTACTGCCCTTTTTCCACATACGACATCCGTCCGGCTGCACGTATGTTAGCATCGATTTCGCCCTGTAGTTCGGTCCCTTTTTCCAACGGATATACTTCACGTACCATACCCAGATTCAGTTTTCCTGTCATGGTTCCCTTTACATCCGGGTCACTCATGGGCGTTGCCACATAAGCTGTGAGATCGAAGGGGTTGTCTCCCATATTGAAATGGAATTTTGAAACATTGACAATGGTGTTATCTAACGATCCTCCTTTGCTGGAGATGTGGGTGTTAACCTGAATGTCTGTAACCGATTTAGGCAAAGAGGGATACTGGAACATTCCGTTGTCCACCGCCAGCTTCACATCAAAGGCCGGATAGCTCTCACCTTCCATAGTTCCCTTTACGGAAGCTGCCATGGTTAGATTGCCGGCAGTTTTCATATCCTTAAAGTCCTTCACATAGAGCCCCGGGACAAGCGACAGCAGATCCTTGAAAGCTACCTTTTCAGTGTTCAGCTTCAGATCCATCACCATTTTAGTTGTGTCGGGCATCTGTACCCATCCATCCAGAGAAGCCTCAACATCGTTTAATTTCAATTTGTTGTTTAGAAATGTATAGGTGCTGGTCTTCATATCTGCCTGAATCTCCATATCGCCTTCCAGTCTGGCGTTAAGCAATACAGGAAGATTTCCCATCGTATAGGTGAGCGAAGTGATAATAGATTTGGTTTTTAGAACACTCTTTTCGGCAGAAACATCTCCGTTAAAGTTTCCGTTCCAGTCGGCCAACTCGGCTTTCATACCTCCTTGCTGGTCTATATAGGTAACATAGCCGTTGGCTATTTGGATATCTTCCAACTGTAAGTTGAAGGATGATTCGTCTTGCTCCTGCTTTGTAGAATCAGGAATTGTGATGTCCCAGTTTGCGCGTCCGTCGGACAATACCTTGGCAAGTATCCTGGGCGAAACCAGTTCAATGCGTTTTACATTCACACCTTGATCCGAAAAAAGACTGGTGAGATTTACAGATACCGATATCTCGTCGGCTTTAAGCAAGGTATCTCCTTCAAAGACATCCACACCGGCTACCGAAAGATTTTCGATTGTAGCAGTTACCTTAGGGAAGTTTTTAAAAAAGCTTACACTCAAATCGGAGAAAGCAACCTTGGCCTGCAGGTTCTTATTTGCCTGTTCTTGTATGATTCCGGCTACTTTGCCTTTAAATGCAAACGGAAGAATCAACAGAATCAACAAAAGAGACAAAATAACAATTCCAGCAATTTTTAAACTCTTTTTCATCTTACATATTATTATAGCATTCGTATAAATGAGTCTGCCTTGCCATTCACTATTACAGGTAGCCTGAATAATCAGGCAGGGCATGTAAACTTACATACATTTTCAATCAGTGATTACAGCAAATATACTATTTTTTTAAACAATCACTCATTTTTATAATGCAGAAATAAACGTATCAGATAAACTGTCCTTTATTTATTCTTCAACGGGTCGTTTTTGCTACTCTTCGTCTTCTTCTTTATTGCGTAGCTTGTCAGCAATTGCCTTATGTGTTTTGGCAAGTTTCTTTTCGCCCATACCCAGATAGGCTTCGGCGAGGTATTCGTGCGCTGCTGCATGGTTGTGCTTGATTCGGACAGCACGGTCCAGATCGGCAGAAGCCTCCTCGTAGCACATTAGCTGAAGCAGGCATTTCCCTCTGTTATATCGGGTCTTAAATGAATGGGGACTTAGTCTTACGGCTTGATTGAAACAGATTTGTGCTTCGTATAAATCCTCCATATCCATCAAAGTGATGCCTTTCCGAACCCAGGCATCCACATACTCAGGATATAGTTTCAGAGCTTTATCGAACGAACGGATAGCTGCCTGAGGATCGTTTGCCTTGGTTATACATTCGTTACCCATCAAATAATACTCGCGGGCATACTCCTTAAGGGTCTCCTTTTGTTCTGTAAGTTGTTTCTTTAGATCTGCCAATTGCTGCTGCTGACTTATAATACAGCTCAGTTTCTTTCGGATAAGTCGCTGAACAAGGGGTTTACCCAACTCATTCCGGCGTATAACAGCTCCCGAAAAAGCCTTTACCGCTTCATCCATCTCCCTTTTATTGAAGGCTCTTGCTGCCTGTTCGTAAAGGTTGTCGGCCTCTCCCTCCTGAAGACTCTTGGCAATAAGCTGTTCATTGTTAAAATTACGACTGAATTCGATAATTTCTCTACGTATAAATACATCGCGGGGAGTTATCTTTCCCTTAAGGACCAATCCTTCCAGCGAAGTACATCTACTCAAGGCTACGTATGTCTGCCCTCCGGCAAATACACCTCCGGTAAGGTCAACCACCACACGGCTGAAGGTTAGACCCTGACTTTTATGTACGGTAATTGCCCAGGCTAAGCGGATTGGGAGCTGAATAAAACTTCCTACAATCTCCTCTTCGATCCGTTTCTCTTTCTCATTGTAAGAATACTTATAGTTTCTCCATGAAGCAGGTTCTACCATGTGTTCACGTCCGTTTTCCAACAACACATAAAGGTTGTCGTTTTCATCAATATGGGAAACAACTCCAATGGTACCATTCACCCACCGCCGGTCCGGATCATTGTCTATGAAGATTACCTGAGCATGTTCTTTTAAAACCAACTTCTTGAGCGTAGGTAAAGATGATTCGGGAAAATCGCCATCAATAATTCCTTCGTATATGCATTCTGTTCCGGGCAGTTCCCGTAATTTCTTCTCATTAATATAATCGACCTGATCCCTGCGGGTACCCAATGTAATGTACATTTCATCATCTGCCGGATTAAATGAGGGATTACAGCGTGCATTTAACACATTCAGGTCGTTGTTGGTAGCAGCATTGTTTCGTATTTTATCCAATACATTGATAAATACCGGATCCGACTGTCTGTACACCTTTTGTAACTCGATGGGAACCAGATTTATCTCTTTAAAAACCCGCGCAGAAAAGAAAAAACTGCTTTCATAGAAACGGCTTAAAATCTCTTTTTGGTCGGATGGCACCACCGGTTCAAGCTGAAAAACATCCCCTACAAAAAGAAGTTGCTTCCCTCCAAATGGCAAACGCATATTTCCCGAAAATACCCTGAGGATACGATCTACACAATCAATAGTATCAACCCGAACCATGGATATTTCATCTATTATAATCAGCTCTACGTCTGCCAATATCTTTCTGTGCTCTTTGCGGTATTTAAAGAAATCGAAGATGCGTCCGTCCTGTAGACTAAGATCCTGATCATCCGGCAACATCGGCCTGAATGGGAGTTTAAAGAAAGAGTGAAGCGTCACCCCTCCGGCATTAATTGCGGCAATACCAGTAGGTGCAAGCACTACATGTTTTTTTTTCGTGTGACTGCATATATATTTCAGGAAGGTTGATTTACCTGTACCGGCTTTTCCGGTAAGAAAAACGGATTGGCGGGTATGGTTAATCAGTTGCAGGGCATTCTGAAATTCAGTATTGTTTGTATCTAATTGTAGCTCCAACGTAGACGGATTTATTTCTGCAAACATACAAATTATTTGGGAGACTCTGCTTCCCGGAAAAACCACAATTGAATATCATTGTATTTTTTTTACTCATTTATTTGTTTTATATCATTTTAGTAGTATTTTTGTGATATCATATTGATATCATACAAAATAAGTAATATGTTTATATATCAATTGTTTAACATCTAATAATCAATTCAATGGAATCAAATGAAAAAACTTTTGGAGGACTAAAATTATCGGGGTTCTTTATGCTATTCTTGCTTTTTATCTTACTGGTCTGGTCTGTCTTTTTATTCACCTTGAATATCTCTGGGGGATTTCTATTTGGTATATTAGGGCTAGTTATATTATTTGTCTGCTTGTTCGGTTTTATGCAAGTAGAACCAAACGATGGAAGGGTGATGGTTTTCTTCGGAAAATACAAAGGTACCATAAAAGAAAATGGCTTTTTTTGGGTAAATCCGTTCTATGAAAAGAAGAAAATAACCTTACGTGCCCGCAACCTGGATGTACCTCCTATTAAGGTTAATGACAAAGTGGGTAATCCTGTAATGATTGGATTAGTGTTGGTGTGGAGAGTGAAAGATACCTATAAAGCTATGTTTGATATAGATTCTTCGTCACTGGCAATGCCCGCTATTAATACAACCGACAAACAACATCCTTCGGCAGTAAATATCGCAGGAGGAGCACTAATGGGAAGGATGAATAACTTCGAGAAATTTGTTAAAATACAGAGTGACTCGGCTCTTCGTAGTGTGGCTGGTCTTTATGCATACGACAACCAGGAGAATGGCGACGAGGTAACGCTCCGCTCCGGGAATAAATTGGTGAATGAACGGCTGGAAGAGGAACTCACCAACCGCTTGTCGATCGCCGGGATGGAGGTTGTAGAGGCTCGCATCAACTATTTAGCTTATGCTTCAGAAATTGCAGGGGTGATGCTTCGCAGACAGCAGGCTGATGCAATCATTGCTGCTCGTGAAAAGATTGTGGAAGGAGCTGTTAGCATGGTACATATGGCTTTGGAAAAGCTGGATAAAGAAGGAGTGGTTTCGTTGGATGAAGACAAGAAAGCTGCGATGGTAAGCAATCTGCTGGTTGTTTTATGTGCGGACGAAGCAGCCCAACCGGTACTCAATACAGGCACTTTATATCATTAAAAAACTTTTTAGATCAAAAAGAAATAATTGACCATGTCCAAAAAAGAATCAACAACAAAAAGCTTTATCTTGCGCATTGATCCAGAGATGATGGAAGCGATTGAAACGTGGGCTGCGGATGAATTCCGCAGCACAAACGGACAGATTCTTTACATTTTGGACCAAGCCCTCAGGAAAGCGGGAAGAGTCAAAAAGAAATAAACATATTAAATATGAAAACCGCGATTTTATATCTGTCCAAACATGGAACCACCGAAAAGGTAGCCCGGATTATTGGAGATAAGCTTGAAGAAAAAGATACAGAGCTTATTAATCTTGAAAAAGTACAACCATCTTTGGATCAATACGATAGGATTATTATTGGAGGATCTGTCTACGCAGGTACTGTAAACAAGAAGCTAACCTCCTATTGCATTGAGAATGAAACATTATTAGCACAAAAGCAATTGGGTCTGTTTGTATGCGGAATGGAACCCGACCCAGATAAACAGCAGACCGAGCTGGAGACGGCCTTCCCCAAATCGCTTCAAGGTAAAGCAAAAGCTACCGGATTTATGGGTGGCGAATTTATTCTTGAAAAAATGAACTTTATGGAACGATTTATCGTGAAGAAAATTGCACACACCAAAGTAAGCTCTTCCAATATACACGAAGAGACTATAAATCTGTTTGTTGAAAAATTGAAAGAATAGATTATCTTGAAATAAACATCCAGGCATCTTTATATGCCCCAGACTCTCTCAGGCTGGACAAGTATTGTTCGGCCTGCTCTCTTTCTGTAAATCTGGCTGCGTAAACCCTGATTTTCCCATCACGTTCTACAATTCCCGCCTGAGTGTACTGATGTTTGTCCATACGTGAAATATACTTATCAGCCTGACTCATAGTTGGAAGGCTTGCAACAACAATATGATAATATTTTATATTTCCAGCAGTATGAGAAACAGCTGGAGGAGTTACTTCCATTTTAGCTTTCAATGCAACTTCGGCGATTTCTTTATCAGAGGCTTCCAAGACATTAATTTCTATCGGCCCATTTGCTTCAAAACGGTCTGTTTCTCCAGTATTCATAGGGTTATAGACTTCCGTTCCAGCAGCCACTTCATCGGATTTAACTTCATTCGTGTTACTTGCGTCAACAGAGAAAGAGATTGCAGTTGTAGGAATAAAACTAGCTGTGTAAGAAGACTGGCTTACCTTTTTTACCGGAGTAGAAATAAGCAACAACAGGGTTATTGCTGCAGCTGAAGTAATTACAGTACGCAAAAAAGCCGTGTTTACCGGAATATAAAAAATATCTTTTCTTTTAGCGCGTCTTTCTTCTCCGTCGGATTCCTTTTCCATCCTGTTAGTAAGCGATTCGAGGGTCGGGAAACTGAAAGCCTCCAGTCCATAGGTAGAAAGATTGAAACGGGAAGTAGATAAAGGTGTAAAAATTACTTTTCCCTCTTCGTTGGCACAAAAAGAGCCAATTGAACCCAAAGAAATTCTATTTTTATTTCGTAATGCCTCTTTTAACCATTCCGTATCTTCTTCAAGCATCCGCTGGGCCAGACTAAAATCTGCATTATAGAGTTTCATATAAGATTCAATCAGAAGTCCGTCGTTATGGCACAGTGTAGGATTAAATACAATCTCTTTTCCAGATGGACTAAAAGAATGATCAACAGGATTATAGCTTGCAGGATAGTTCTGTAAAACAAAACCACCCACCTTTGGAATGATTACACAATCGTGCATCAGCAATAACCTCTCTATATGACTCATTAATCGTTGCATATTGCAAAGTTATATTTTTTTATTATATTCTGTACATCTGCACCTGGATTTATTCTACCTTTGTAAAGAAAAATTAAATTCATGTTTGCAGCACACACATATTCTTTTGTTGCCGGATGGCTTGCCGATCGGTTTCTGGGTGATCCGCCTCACTGGCCGCATCCTATTGTATGGTTTGGAAATGTCATTTCGGCTGGCGAAAAAAAATTGAATAAAGGAGATAATCGTGGACAAAAAGGAACTTTTCTGGCATTCGGTCTCATCATCGGCATATTTGGTATCTGTTACTCTTTTTTAAGGTTCGCCAAGGATATTCACCCCTGGATTGAATACAGTTTTATAGCCATCGGAGTTTTTTATTGTCTGGCGGGCAACACACTGATTAAAGAGGTAAAGATGGTTTTCGAGGCAGTTGACCGGAGTACGGAAGAGGGTCGGAAGCAGTTATCCCGCATTGTTGGCAGAGATACTTCAGCCCTTTCGCCACAGGAAATAAGAACAGCCGCACTTGAAACATTGGCAGAAAATCTGAGTGATGGAGTTATCGCTCCCATGTTCTGGTTCTCTCTGTTGGGACTTCCGGGTATGATGGCCTATAAAATGATAAATACACTGGATTCAATGATAGGCTATAAAAACGAACGATACCGAGATTTTGGACGTGCTGCAGCTAAGATTGATGATCTGGCCAACTACATTCCAGCTCGTATTACAGCTTATTTGATGCTTTTGGTTTCAGGAACGTGGCACAGACGGGATTTTATAACCAGATTTGGCCGTTGCCATACCAGTCCGAATTCCGGATATCCAGAAGCAGCACTGGCTGCCATTTTAGATTGCCGCTTTGGCGGTGCGCATGTTTATTTCGGTGAGGTTGTAGAGAAGCCTTATATCGGAACAAATGAACGTAATTTCAATACAGACGACGTTCTCCGTGCCATTCGGGTTAACAACAATACCGAATTGATAATGGGAATATTTATAATCCTTTTGTTGCATTAATTCATTAAACACAGATATACAAAATGACACAACGACTCAATAAATTAATAAGCGACTCCGGATTATGCTCACGTAGAGAAGCCGATCGTTTCATAGAAAGCGGTCGCGTAACGATAAACGGCAGCATCGCCAAACTAGGAGCAATCGTTCAAGAAGACGATAAGGTGTTAGTTGATGGTTTCCCGATCAATATAAAAGCTGTAGCTATTCGTGTGGCAAAAGGCAAACAGAACAATGCGCAAAGCACTACCAGCAATAAATTGTCCCACAGGGCCAAAAGCATCCTTGCCCAGCAAATGGCAGCTGCGCCTAAATCGGCTGCATTAAGAAAGACAAGCAAGAACAATCCGGCCAACAAACCTAAGGTTGAAGAAGAAGAAATACAGACTCCTCCTTACAAGAAATTTTATCAAAAAGGGGAAGGCTATAAACCATCTTTTGCTTCAAAGAAAACTAATTCTCCGGAAAGAGAAGGCGAAGAAGGAAATAAGATTCATTCGTCCAGCAGATTTCACGATCCTAAATCTCCACATCGTGCATCAGCCAGAAGGGAAGAAACCAAAGAGTTTGGAGCGCCTCGTTTCAGAGATTCTAAAACAAGTGGAGCTGGTAAATTTAGCGAAGGCAGGCCGTCGCGTAGCTCAGGGAAACCCTTCGATTCTAAAAGTCCGAGTACATCTGCAAAATCGAGAGATACCAAACCCGGAATAGCTGCTGGCAAATTGCACGAGTCACGTCCTCCAAAAGCTCAGGGCAAGTTAGGAGCAACGAAACTGTTTAACAAGCCGCCGCGTAAAAACGAAAAATGAACAAAAACGTAATTGTCATTACAGGAGGACAAAGGTCTGGGAAAAGCAGCTACGCACAGAAACTGGCTCTTTCTTTATCTTCCAATCCTGTATATCTGGCCACATCCCGGGTGTGGGATGAAGAACACCGTGCCCGGATTGTACGCCATCAGGCGGACAGAGGACCGGAATGGACCAATCTGGAAGAAGAGAAATTTCTCAGCAAACACAACCTTGCCGGAAGGGTTGTATTGGTTGACTGTGTTACCTTGTGGGCAACCAATTTCTTTTTCGACAACAAGGCCGATGTTGCCTTGTCGCTTTCGCAACTAAAAACAGAATTTGAGAAACTGACGTCTCAAGACGCCACCTTTATCTTTGTTACGAACGAAATTGGTCTGGGAGGTATTTCGGCCGACGAGCTACAACGTAAATTTACCGATCTGCAGGGTTGGTTTAATCAACATATAGCCGGTATAGCCGGTAAAGTAATATTGATGACAAGTGGCATTCCGCTTGTTTTAAAAGAATAAATTGCCAGAAAATGAAAACATTTCAAATCTCTACTCCCGATCAGACTATTCTTGAATCCCTTATTTTCAAAATAAACGACCTAACCAAACCCAAAGGATCGTTGGGAACTCTAGAAGATATCGCCACTCAGATCGGGTTGATTCAACAAACACTTCATCCGGAATTGCATAAGCCACACGGTATTATATTTGCAGCCGATCACGGAATCGTTGATGAAGGTGTAAGCTTTTCGCCCAAAGAAGTTACCCGCCAGATGATCAGTAATTTTCTTGGAGGGGGTGCTGGCATCAACTTCCTTGCCCGTCAACATAATTTTGTTCTAAAGGTAGTTGATGGAGGTATCGATTATGATTTCCCGGCAATAGACGGACTTATTTCCCGCAAAGTGCGTAAAGGTACTCGTAATTTCCTATACGAATCAGCTCTTACCGACCTAGAAGTTGAACAATGCATTGAGATTGGAGCTGAAATCGTAAAAGAATGTCACAAAGAAAGATGCAACATTATTTGCTTCGGTGAAATGGGAATAGGTAACACATCTCCATCCAGCATGTGGATGACCTGCCTTGCCGGTATTCCGTTGCTTGAGTGCGTTGGTGCTGGAAGCGGATTAGATTCGAGAGGTGTAATGCATAAATATACCATATTGAAACGAGCTCTAGATAACTTCAAAGAGGAGAGAAATGCGATGAATGTCATGCGTTACTTTGGGGGTATTGAAATGATAATGGCTGTAGGAGGTATGTTGCAGGCTGCCGAGTTGAATATGATTATTCTGGTAGATGGTTTTATTATGACCAACTGTGTGCTTGCAGCATCCAAACTTTATCCTGAGGTTATAAACTATTGTGTTTTCGGGCACCAGGGAGATGAAGCTGGTCACAAATTGCTGCTCGATCACTTAAAGGTTAAACCTCTTCTTAACCTGGGATTACGTTTGGGAGAAGGTAGCGGCGCCATCTGTGCCTATCCAATCGTTGAATCTGCTGTTAGGATGATTAATGAAATGAATACATTTAGTAATGCGGCAGTAACAAAATATTTCTGATATGCGAATACTTGCGGCCTTTATATTTTTTACCCGCCTGCCCTTTTGGCGTATTACATCAGTGCCGGGCGACTATTTTAAAAATGTAGTCAGCGGTTGGGCGATGACCGGTTGGCTAACCGCTGGTATTTCGGCCGCTGTACTATATTCGTCCGCCCTTGTTTTTCCGGTTTCAGTTGCCATTTTACTGGCTATCATAAGTAGGTTGTTGATTACCGGATGTCTTCATGAAGACGGACTAGCCGATTTCTTTGACGGATTTGGTGGAGGAAGCGACAAGCAAAAGATTCTTTCCATTATGAAAGATTCACACATCGGGACTTACGGAGTGGTGGGGCTTGTCTTCTATTTTTTGATGCTTTATACATTACTGAGTTCTCTTCCTCTCGATCTTGCCGGTTGTGCCATCCTTACTGCCGATCCTTTTGCCAAAGGGGTATCATCCATGATTATTAACCGGCTACCTTATGCACGAAAAGAGGAAGATAGCAAAGCCAAGGTAGTGTATAGCCGTATGACTCCCGGAGAATATCTATTTTCTGTCGTATGCGGTCTGTTTCCTCTTGTTTGGCTACCCGAGATTCATTATCTTTGGGCAACGTTCCCTGTATTATTGTGCTGGTATTTCCTTACCTCCTTCATGAAAAAGAAAATTGGCGGATACACCGGTGATTGTTGTGGAGCACTAACACTCCTGTGCGAGTTATCTTTCTACATGGGTATCGTTCTTGTTTATTCAGTCACACATTAATTTCAATTCCATGGATCTATATCTGATAAGACATACCTCGGTTGATGTTCCCGCAGGATATTCCTACGGCCAGACAGATGTCCCTTTACGCGAAACATTCGAAGCAGAAGCAGCTACAGTCAAGGAAGAACTTAACAAGATTGCAGCAGACAAAGTATACACCAGTCCCCTGAGCCGCTGTGTCCGTCTGGCGACTTATTGTGGCTTTGAAGATGCATGGAAAGACGACCGCATTAAAGAACTCAACTTTGGCAGCTGGGAAATGAAATCGTGGGACGAAGTAAGCAACCACCCCCATTCGGAAGCGTGGTTTAAAGATTGGATACATGTGCCCACCCCGGGAGGCGAATCTTTTAAAGACCAATACAACCGTGTTGCTTCATTTCTGGACGAAATCCGTTCTTGTAACGATAATACCGTCTTCGTTTTTGCACACGGAGGAGTATTGGCCTGTGCACAGGTATATGCCGGAATTTACGAAATGAGCGAAGCCTTTAAACATTTACCATCCTATGGCGAAATAATAAAGCTTACTTTATAGCAGTCTCCCTTTCTGCAAACCTGTTAAAATAATTTCTTGACGTAGTTTTTTAGAATATGAAAGGCTGGATCCGCCATCGAACCGTGGTCGTATCCATCCAATTCGTAAAGAAATACCTTCTGATGACCGGCAACCTTCATCATTCTCCAGAAATAGGCATTTTCTTCATAACGCCCTAACATTTCAAGTTCTCTGTCACCAGAAACTATAACCAAAGGTGGCGCATCCGGACGTACATAATAGAGTGGAGCAAACTCATCGATACTTGGTTGGGAATCTTTCATCCCTTTGGATTGACGATAAGCAAAGTGACTTATGGCATGACCGCTAAAAGGGATTAGGGCTGCAATTGAATCTGCATTAATATCATATTTTGAGAGCCACTTCTTATCAAGTCCAATCATATTGGTTAGATATCCCCCGGCAGAGTGACCAGAGACAACTATTTTATGTGGATTACCACCGTACTTTCCAATCTCTTTGAAAACCCATGCAACTGCAGCAGCTGCATCGTCAATACAATCAGTTAGCGTTGCTTTAGGCAATAGGCGGTAATTAACAGCTACAACTGCATACCCTGCCTCCTTAAGTTGTTGTGGAATAAATTTATTACCTCCGGATAAACCTCCTCCATGAAACCAAACAATCGTTACAAAGTCTTTAGAAGCTTCCGGATAATATAAATCCAGTCTGCAGCGCTCGTTAGCGTAAGTATCATTGCTTGTACGATAAGAGATATTTTCGATGGTCTTGTATGCAACCTTATCAGAAACCTGAGCAACTGCAGGCAACATAAAGAAAAAGAATAACAACAGAAAAGAATAACGATTCATAATATAATTAGTTTGCTACAAAAGTAATGATTAATATTCTAACATTATACTATATACCTGTCTGATTAGTCGGCAGGGGTATAAAACAAAAAAAGGAGTCAGTTCAATCGAACTAACTCCTTCTCTAAAAACGGCGGCTACCTACTCTCCCACTGTTACGCAGTACCATCGGCGTGGGTGGGCTTAACTTCTCTGTTCGGAATGGGAAGAGGTGGAACCCCAACGCTATAACCACC
>NZ_JBFWMI010000067.1:0-19508 GCF_050251695.1 Macellibacteroides sp. | reverse complement strand
ACAGGGAGACTGGAAACTTATTTATTATTACGAAACCGGCGCTAAAGAGTTATTCAATCTAAAAGATGATCTGGGTGAAGCAACCAATCTGGCATTAACAAATCCTGAAAAGGTAAATGAGTTATCCACGAAGCTAGGTAAGTTTCTACGAAAATCAGGCGGTCAACGTCCTTCGTTCAAAGCAACAGGGAAACCTGCTCCCTGGCCCGATGAAACATTCTGAACAGAATATAAGAGGATTTTATAACCCCAAGCGCTACGCCCAACAGATCCTGATGCTACTTTCTGAACAGTACAAAAGAGGAATGAATCCCTGAGATTCATTCCTCTTTTGCTGTAAGGGATAAACAAACAGATACGTCTTACCAATTGTCGGTACGGAACGGAACCACCGGCAACTCCCTGTGATTGTACAGATTTCCAATCAGAAAGTTACGAAAGCAGTAGCGAACTGCTGCTGGCTCCTTCACTTTATCGCAGGAAACAACCACTATTTTTTTATTAAAGTCGGCTTTGGCTTCGGCAGGATAGAATATCTTATCGGCTCCAGCCATCTCAAAACCTATAATTCCCTCTTCTCTGCTGAATCCCTCCTGGGCATGGTCAAAGCTTATATATGCTTTACCTTCATTTATTTCCATAGATTTATAAGAAGGACCGTAACACCATACACTATTCTTAAACCCGTAGGTATTGGCCAAAGCCATATAGCAAAGCCGCTCTCCCACCTTCGTCTTATTTTTGGGATGGATATTTTTCCGTTCGTAATCTTCCACCAGGTCGTTCGTGCTGATCATACCGCTATTCGGGATTAACCTTTGTGCATTGAATTGAGCCTCCCTAAGATAGGCAGCCGCATCCCCTTCTCCATATTCAAACGGAGCAATCTCTACAAAGTAAAAAGGCAATTCACCCAATCCCCATTCCTCACGCCAAAGCTTAACCATGGTTGCCAGCCGGTCGGCATAGGTCTGATGTCTGCCTACATTCGATTCTCCCTGATACCATAAAAAACCTTTGATAGTATAGTTTACCAATGGCTTCAACATTCCATTATACATAATCATAGGTTGCAACATTGGGTGAATTTTATCAGTACCGGCCAACGATAAATCCACGTCCGGATAGTTCTGAAGTATTTCCTTTTTCATCCAACCTTCTACCGTTGAACCTCCCCAACTACAGTTGATGATTCCAACCGGTATATCCAGAGATTTAGTAAGCATCATGGCAAAATGAAAAGCAGTTGCACTGAACTGGGCAGTATTCTCGGGATTACTTTCCATCCACTTTCCTTCACAGGAAGATTGAGGCTCGGTCTTCCCAACATTCGGGATGGTAGCCACCCTGATATGTTTAAACTGACCGGAAGTAGCTATCAAGGCGTTGGCTCCTTCAATCGGACAATTCCAGAAACCATTCAAAGGCATCTGCATATTAGATTGTCCGGAACAAAACCAAACCTCACCAATCAAAACATTCTTCAGCGTAGTCTTTTCGCCATCGTTTATAACAATTTCATGTTTTTGATAACTTGCCTTTGGGGTAGCAACCAACACAACCCAGTTTCCTTTTGCATCCGAAACGCCATTATAAGTAAGGTTGTTCCACGAGGTTGTAATCGCAATTTTCCGATTGGGAGTAGCTTCTCCCCACAGTTTCACCTTAGTATTCTGCTGTAAAACCATGTTATCTCCAATTATATCCGGAAGCTTGACTTTCGCAAACGAGACTGCCGAACATACAAGAAAGAGGATAAAACCCAAAATGATCTTTTTCATATAGATAGAATTTTAATAGATGATAAATAAATAATAGTTCATAAAACAATAGTGGTCGTCCTTCCTTTAATTAACGCAATGAAACAATTTGTAAAAGTAAGACTTTTTTTATTTGTTAAAATAAATTACAATACTTTTCGATTTACAATTATTGAGATTCAGTCAATTAGAATTAAACCCAGACTTGGGATCCAAGCAATTACACAATCATATTAATTTCATCTATCAGCACATAAAATCAATCAATTGAAAA
Source organism: Macellibacteroides sp. (assembly GCF_050251695.1). Lineage (NCBI taxonomy): Bacteria > Pseudomonadati > Bacteroidota > Bacteroidia > Bacteroidales > Porphyromonadaceae > Macellibacteroides > Macellibacteroides sp. Next base: position 17,474 of record NZ_JBFWMI010000067.1, on the reverse strand, counting down.
TATAGCCCGATTCCTAAAATGGCGATTAATTTTGTGTCGTAAAACATAAACAAACACATTTAAATAATAAAAAATTATGAGTTCAATTATCAATTCTCTGGTTCCCGAATTTAGTGTTCAAGCTTTCCATCAAGGAAAATTCAAGACAATCTCATCCAGCGATGTAAAAGGTAAATGGGGTATTTTCTTCTTTTATCCAGCCGATTTCACATTCGTATGTCCTACAGAGTTGGAAGACATGGCAGACAAGTATGCTAAGTTTCAGGAAATGGGAGTAGAAATTTATTCTGTCAGCACCGATTCTCACTTTGTACACAAAGCATGGCACGATGCATCAGATACCATCCGTAAAATAAAATATCCGATGTTGGCCGATCCAACGGGAGCTTTAAGCCGTGCATTCGGAGTTATGATAGAAGAAGAGGGTATGGCTTACCGCGGAACCTTCCTTGTAAATCCGGAAGGACAGATTAAAATCGCAGAAATCCACGACAATGGCATCGGTCGTAATGCTGATGAATTACTACGTAAAGTAGAAGCTGCTCAGTTTGTAGCCACACACGTTGGCGAGGTTTGTCCGGCTAAATGGAAAAAGGGAGAAACAACTCTCAAACCAAGCATCGACCTGGTTGGTAAAATCTGATAACAATCATTCGGAGGCTGTACCAATTGGATACAGCCTCTTTTTTTAACTACAAAAAAAATATACTATGTTAGATAGTTCTCTTAAAGAGCAATTAAAGAGCATCTTCGCCGGACTGGAAAATAACTATACCCTGGCAGTAACGGCATCGCCTCAACACGATAGCCGCGAAGAATTAATGGATCTGCTGCGTGGGGTCGAAGCATGCTCTACCATGATATCATGCGAAGAATCTGCTGGCGAAGGCCTTTCATTTACTCTGTTGAAAAATGGAGAACCTACAGGCATATCATTTCGCGGGATACCGACCGGCCATGAGTTTACCTCCTTGTTGCTTGCACTTCTTAACCTGGATAAAAAAGGGAAAAACATCCCCGACGAGCACATTCAGTCTCGGGTAAAATCTTTAAAAGGTCCGATTAAGCTTACCACCTACGTATCACTTACCTGCACGAACTGTCCCGATGTTGTACAGGCCCTGAATGCCATGACGACCTTAAACAGTGAAATCAGCCACGAGATGGTAGATGGCGGTATCAATGAAAAAGAGGTGGAAGCTTTAAAAATCCAGGGAGTTCCCTCGGTATTTGCCAATGGGAAACTGATTCATGTGGGACGAAGTGATTTTGGTGAGCTACTGAGCAAACTGGAAGCCGAGTTTGGGGTAAATGAAATCAATGAAGAAAAACCTGCTAAAAATTACGATGTGGTTGTTGTGGGAGGTGGCCCTGCTGGCGTTGCCGCAGCGATCTATACCGCACGTAAAGGATTAAAGGTTGCCCTTTTAGCCGAACGTATCGGTGGACAAGTAAGAGAAACCGTAGGAATTGAAAATCTGATTTCTGTCCCGGTAACAACCGGACAAGAGTTGGCTAACAACCTTATGGCGCACATCAATGATTATCCCATCGATCTATTGGAGCATCGTCGTGTTGAGAAGGTATCCACCGAAGGGATAAATAAGATACTGAAAGTTTCCGGAGGTGAAACTTACGTGACGCCGGCCCTGATAATTACTACCGGAGCCAGCTGGCGCCGACTCAATGTTCCGGGAGAAGCAGAGCATATCGGGAAAGGAGTGGCATTTTGTCCGCATTGCGATGGTCCTTTCTATAAAGGTAAACACGTTGCTGTGGTAGGTGGAGGAAACTCCGGCGTAGAAGCCGCAATCGATTTGGCAGGAATCTGTTCCAAGGTTACCATTCTCGAATATGCCGACGAGCTGAAAGCCGATCAGGTATTACAAGACAAAGTGAAGAGTCTGCCAAACGTTGAAATCATTCTTCAGGCACAAACATCTCAGGTTATTGGAGACGGAAGTAAAGTAACTGCGATCCAATATAAAAACCGGGAAACCGAACAGGAAGAGCAGGTAAAGCTGGATGGCGTCTTTGTACAGATTGGGTTGGCTCCCAATAGCAGTGTATTTAAGGATGTTGTAAAAACAAATCATTCGGGCGAAATCCATATCGATTCCAATTGCCGGACCAACATTCCGGGTATTTATGCCGCCGGTGATGTTTCTACAGTACCATACAAGCAAATTATCATTGCCATGGGCGAAGGAGCCAAAGCAGCTCTTTCTGCTTTTGAAGACCGCATCCGAGGAGTTCTTTCATAATATCTCCATTCATTGATCTGTATCCGGACTATAGGATGAAGGAACACTCTCTTTTGCTAAAACATAAAAGTTAAAATTCAAGAGGGTGAATCGGCCGTACGATTCACCCTCTTATTTCATTACATAGGACTCATTCCCGGAAGCAGCGTATAGATGCTTAAGGATAATCAGTCGTTATTCTTATTTTTTTCTTTATCCAGTATGGCTTGCAATTCTTTCACTTTATCGGGATATTTATCTGCCAGATTCAGTTTCTCGCCCTTATCTTTTTTCAAATTATAAAGCTGAGGAAGTTTACTGTTGCCCAACTCCGTATTGGTTAGTTTATTATAGGCAGGGCCATTACCCGGAGCAATGTATTTCCAGTTGCTGGTTGTAACAGAAAGAGATCCGGCTTGCTCTATAATATATTCGCGTCCCAGCTTAGTCTTTCCCAACAATGTATTTAAGAAGTCCCTGCTATCCGGCGCTGATCCTTCGGGCAAAGTTGTATTCAACAAGGAGGCCATGGAAGCAAACAAATCCAACTGCGAAACCAGAGCAGAAGACACTGCAGGCTTTACATTAGCCGGCCAGCTTACAATAAAAGGAACCCTCGTACCCGCTTCGAAATTACTGTACTTTCCTCCCCTGAAATCGCCCCAGGGACGGTGTTTCCCTAGCAACTCAACAGCCTTATCCTGATAACCGTCATCCACTACCGGACCGTTGTCACTGGTTAAAACAATCAACGTATTTTCTGTCAGCCCCAACTTATCAAGCACCTTCAATATCTCACCTACACTCCAGTCGAACTGCAACAAGGCATCACCACGGGCACCCATTCCACTTTTTCCCACAAATCGTGGATGAGGAACACGGGGCACATGGGCATCATTCGTTGCAAAATAAAGGAAAAATGGTTTGTGCTGATTATCTTCTATAAATTGAACCGCTTTGGTTGTGATGCTATCGGCTATATTTTCATCTTTCCAAAGAGCCTGCTTTCCTCCTTTCATATATCCTATTCGAGAAACCCCATTAACGATGGCCTGGTCGTGACCATGATTTACACTGGGTTTCAACACCGTAAGCAATTCGGGATGATCTTTACCCAATGGCTCTCCGGGGAATGGCGTCGTATAACTTACCTCAATCGGATCATTGGGATCCAGATTTACCACCCGCTGATTCTCAACAAATACACACGGAACCCTATCGCCCGTGGCCGCCATGATATAAGAATAATCGAAACCGATATCCTTTAATCCGGGTGTAATAAACCCGTTCCAGTCCTGTGTACCTGCCTTATCACCTAAACCCAGATGCCATTTTCCCACAGCACCGGTAACATATCCCCCCGACTGGAACATATCAGCCACTGTATGCTGTTCTGGTCTGATAATCATACCAGCATCGCCCGTAGCTATACCGGTATCATTCCTGCGCCACGCATATTGTCCGGTAAGCAATGAATAACGCGACGGCGTACTGGTTGCGGCAACGGCATGTGCATCCGTAAAACGGACACCCCGTGAAGCCAGCGCATCTACGTTGGGTGTATGAATAGTCTTTTCGCCGTTACAGCTCAAATCTCCGTAACCGATATCGTCTGCAAGGATAAAAATAACATTAGGACGTTCTGATTGTTGTGCATGGGTAGTCTGCAGAGAAGACAAAACAGCGGCTCCCACCCCGAGACAACCGATAAGTGTGTTGTTCATGATATTATTTGTTTAGCATTAAGTAAATTTCTTCCTGGCATTTAACCGGGCCAAATATACATATATTATGTAAAAACAGGGCACAATTTGGTTCTATAAAGCAACTTACCTCAATAAATCAGAAAGAAACGGGGATGAATCATCTCATATGATCCATCCCCGTCATCAAATTAATAAAGCGTAAATGTAAACAACAATCTAATAATCAAGTACTGACCATATAAAAGGCATTACTTAATTTCGGAAACAAACTCTTCTTTCGGACGTCTAACTTTCTTTAGATTTACCAGCCAGTCGTTGGCCTCGTCGCGATAGCCCAATGGCAACATGGTTACGCTACGCAAACCCTGCTCGCGAAGTCCCAGCAGCTTGTCCAATGCTTCTGCATCAAAACCCTCCATAGGAGTGGCATCCACTTTTAATTCGCCTGCAGCAGCAATAGCTAATCCAAAGGCAATGTAAGATTGATGAGCCGCATGGATAAAGTTCAGTTCGGCATCGCGGTTACCATATATACTTAAAAGTCTGTTTTTGTATTCATCCATCGTACCGGTTGGTAGTCCCCTTTCCGCTACGGTATAATCCAATATCTGTGTAATACGTTCGTTTGTATAATTATCCCACGCAGCAAAAACCAATAAATGCGAACAATCAGCAACCTGAGATTGATTAAAGGCAATCGGTACAATTTTTTCCTTTAGTTCCTTGTTGGTAATAACAATCACCTTGAAAGGTTGTAAACCGGAAGAGGTAGGAGCCAATCTGGCCGCCTCTACAATTGCTTCCACTTTTTCCTGAGGCACGGTTGCGCCATTCATCTTCTTCGTTGCATATCGCTCGTTGAGCACTTTTAATAATTCCATCGTTTTATTCTATATATTTATTTATGATTCTTCTTTTTGATACAACACTTAAACTGTTTTACAACATAAAATGTTCCGGAAGAAATAGATAAAATCTATTAAATGATGTCTATTTTAGCTATCATTCAATATCTCAGAAAAGGATTCCAGCCGGATTGATTTGTATTTCAGCCTGTAAATACCTATACTTGCACTGTTTTTTTAGCTGTACGAAGTAATATAACAGCGGCGGTTGACATATATCACAGACAAGCACAATGAGTTAAAGATCACAATAACTGAGTAAAAACAATTGCAATTTGTAAAAAATGAGAAATCTAGTATTATTATTGGGGGTTCTTTTGGGAACTTTTATGGGCATGCATGCACAAGAGGGCTATCAGAATCCGGTTATTCCCGGATTTCATCCGGATCCAAGCGTCTGTCGGGTTGGAGACAATTATTATCTGGTTACAAGCAGCTTCGAATTCTTTCCCGGAGTTCCGGTATTTCATAGTAAGGATATGATCCATTGGGAACAGATAGGACATTGCTTAACAAAGCCATCGCAGTTAAAACTGGATAAAAGCGGTGCATCCGGTGGAATCTATGCCCCAACGATCCGGTATAACAACGGAACATTTTACATGATAACGACCAACGTTTCGGACAAAGGAAATTTCATCGTACACACCAAAGATCCCGCCGGCGAATGGTCGGAGCCCGTTTGGCTGAAACAAGGGGGTATCGACCCTTCTCTCTATTTTGAAGGAGATAAATGCTACATGGTTTCCATACCCAACGGAATCTGTTTGTGCGAAATCAATCCTCTTACCGGAGAACAACTCACCGAGTCAAAGAAGATATGGAACGGAACCGGCGGAAGATACCCCGAAGCCCCTCATATTTACAAGAAGGATGGCTGGTATTATCTGCTGATTGCCGAAGGAGGAACCGAATACGGACACATGGTAACCATAGCCCGGAGCAGATCGATAGACGGACCGTACGAATCGAATCCTGCTAATCCGATCCTTACCCACAGAAATGAAAATGCACAGAATAATCCGATTCAGGGAACCGGTCATGCCGATATCGTACAGGCACACGATGGTTCCTGGTGGATGGTATTGCTGGGCTTCCGTCCTCAATCCGGAACGCACCATCTTTTGGGAAGAGAAACATTCCTTGCTCCTGTTCGCTGGGATCAGAATGCGTGGCCGGTGGTGAATGGAAACGGAACCATCTCCCTGCAGATGGATGTACCTACACTCCCTCAACAGAAAACAGCGGATAAGCCGGTGCGGACCGATTTTTATGAACCGTATCTGGGTTTTGAATGGAATTACCTGCGTAATCCGGATCAAAAACGCTATAGCCTTGATGAGAGGAAAGGTTTCCTGCGACTAAAGGCTTCGTCTGTTACGTTAGACCAGATAGCTTCTCCTACTTTTGTGGGCAGAAGGCAGGAGCACATTGCATTTACGGCAACTACCGCCCTGGAGTTACAACAAGGGTCGGCAAACGATGAGGCGGGTGTAACACTCTATATGAACCCTGATTTTCATTACGATCTGTATTGCAGGCAGCTCGGCAACGGCAAACAGTCGCTTGTATTACGTTACCGGTTGGGCTTGATGAACCACATCGAAAAAGAGATAACGCTACCGAAAGGGAAACTGTATCTGCGCGTGAAGGGAGGAAATGAGCATTACACCTTCCTCTACTCGACTGACAATGTTACCTTTCATGAAGCAGGAAAAATGGATACCAAGCTGATAAGCACTGAAACCGCAGGCGGATTTACAGGCATCTACATCGGACTCTATGCTACGGCCTCTTCATCATCGTCGAAAGCCTACGCAGATTTCGACTGGTTTGATTATGCTTATTGACGCAGAATCGTACCTTTGACACTGAATAGCTGTACATAAAAACATAACATCGCCTTTTAGAGGATGACAACAACCGGAGACTCGAATCATATTATCCGCGAGATAACACCGCTTTCGGATAAAGACTGTTTTTATATCGTTGAACGATATAAAACGGAATTTACATATCCGCTTCATTGTCATGCCGAATACGAACTTACATTTATCGAAAAAGGCGCAGGTGTAAAGCGTATCGTTGGCGACTCGGTAGAGGTGATTGGCGACTACGACCTGGTATTGATTACCGGCAAAGACCTTGAACATGTTTGGGAGCAGCATACGTGTGTATCTTCTAAGATAAGGGAGATCACAATTCAGTTCTCATCCGATCTGTTTAATCAAAGCCTTTTAAACAAGAATCAGTTCGACAGTATTCATAAAATGCTCGAATCGGCATCCATGGGTATAAGTTTTCCCATGGATGCCATTCTTAAAGTGTACGATAAACTAAACACCCTTGCTTCGGAAAAAGAGGGTTTCTATGCGGTCATTAAATTTCTTACCATCCTGTATGAACTCTCTCATTGCGAAAATGCCCGTACATTGGCAAGCTCGTCCTTTGCCCGGATGGAGCTGAATGCCGACAGCCGGCGGGTTAAGAAGGTACAGGAGTATATAAACAGCCATTATACGGAAGAGATAAGGCTACACCAAATGGCAGATCTAGCCGGAATGACCCCGGTGGCATTCAGCCGGTTCTTCAAGCTTCGTACCGGAAAAAGTCTTTCCGATTTCATAATTGATATCCGTTTGGGCTATGCCGCCAGGCAATTGGTAGACTCCACCCACTCCATATCCGAGATCTGCTTTGCCTGCGGATTCAATAACTTGTCCAATTTCAACCGGATATTCAAGAAGAAAAAAGGATGTTCGCCCAAGGAGTTCAGAGACAATTACCGGAAGACTAAAATCCTCTTTTAGTAAGCTGGTTAAAATTGTATCGGTTTTAGATAAATAATGCGTGGTTTAATCTGCCTCATTCACCTACTTTTGCGTCCATAAGAGTAAAGACCTGTCGGATCACACATCCGACTTTCAGGAATCAAAGAAATGTAGGAAAAATGAAAAAAATCGCAACCATCGTTTGTGCATCCTTTCTGCTATTAGCATGTAATGCCGAGGGCAAGCAACAGGAAGATGCCGGGAAGACAGTACAACGTACCGTCCAGACCGAAAATCTGCTTAAAAATCTTAAAAAAATCCATCAAACCGGGTTTATGTTTGGTCACCATGATGATCCGCTGTACGGAATCAAATGGGAAGGGGATGCCGGCCGCTCCGATGTTAAAAGTGTGTGCGGAGATTATCCGGCAGTGATGAGCTTCGATTTAGGACACATCGAACTGGGCAACAAAGAGAGTCTGGATAAGATTTCCTTCGATAAAATCCGGACTGAAATGATAAATCAATACAAACGCGGAGGAATGGTCTCTGTAAGCTGGCACCTGGACAATCCCCTTACCGGAGGAGATTCGTGGGATGTTAAAACTCCGGGCGCAGTAACGGCGATCCTACCCGGCGGTTCAAAACACGAACTGTTTCTTACCTGGCTGGACCGGATTGCAGCTTTCTTCAATCAGTTGAAGACAGACGAAGGCGAAAAGGTGCCTGTGCTTTTCCGTCCCTGGCACGAACATACAGGAAGCTGGTTCTGGTGGGGAAAGAATCTTTGTACACCCGATCAGTATAAACAGTTGTGGCAGCTCACACGCAGCCGTCTGGACGAGAAAAAGGTAGACAACCTGCTTTATGCCTATTCTCCGGGAACGGAAGGTATCGGAGATGTGTATATGGAACGCTATCCGGGCAACGAATATGTGGATCTGCTGGGTGTGGACGGGTATCAGTTCGGCGGTGTTGCAGGAACCGATAATTATATAAAGACACTGGATATGATGCTGGCCTTTATGACCGAAAAGGGAAAAGAGCTGGATAAGCCCATCGCCCTTACGGAAACGGGACTGGAGGCTCTGCCTATGAGTAACTGGTGGACGGAGGTTCTGTTGCCTGTGGTTGAAAAGTATCCGGTTGCTTATGTACTGGTATGGCGGAATGCCCGCGAACGTGATAATCATTTCTATGCACCGTATCCCGGTCAGGCTTCGGCTGCCGATTTTGTGAAATTCTACGAAAACCCGAAAACCCTGTTTAGTCAGGATAATTTAAACTTATACAAATAAAATCTGATGATGACTTTTCAAGACAAAGTGGCCAGACTGATGCACGAGCACGAAGTGTTGGTTACGGCAAAGAACGAACCGGTTGCCGGAGGCAACGGAGTATATACACGCTATAAGAACCCGATTCTTACGGGTGCACATACACCTGTTTTCTGGCGTTACGACCTCAACGAGCAATCCAATCCATACCTGATGGAACGTATCGGGATGAATGCAGCCTTTAATTCGGGTGCGATGAAATGGAATGGCAAATATATACTCGTGGTGCGTGTAGAGGGAGCCGACCGTAAATCCTTTTTTGCCGTAGCAGAAAGCCCCAACGGAATAGACAACTTCCGCTTCCGGGATTACCCCATCACCATGCCCGACACGGAAGATCCGGCCACCAACATCTATGATATGCGGCTTACGGCCCATGAAGACGGGTGGATCTACGGAATCTTCTGCGCAGAACGGCACGATCCCAAAGCAGCGGCAGGCGATCTGTCGTCGGCTACAGCCACGGCTGCCATAGCCCGCACCAAAGACCTTGTCGACTGGGAACGACTGCCGGATCTTAAGACTAAAAGTCAGCAACGCAACGTTGTACTTCACCCGGAATTTGTAAACGGCAAGTATGCCCTTTATACCCGTCCGCAAGATGGCTTTATAGATGCCGGCAGCGGAGGCGGAATCGGTTGGGCACTGGTGGATGATATGACCTGCGCCGAAGTGAAGGAAGAAAAGATAATAGACCTGCGATACTACCACACCATCAAAGAGGTTAAAAACGGTGAGGGTCCGCATCCCATAAAAACACCTCAGGGCTGGTTGCATCTGGCACATGGAGTAAGAGGTTGTGCCGCCGGATTGCGGTATGTACTTTATATGTATATGACCTCCCTGGAAGATCCTACCAGACTGATAGCCACACCGGGCGGTTTCTTTATGGCTCCGGAGGGTGAAGAACGGATTGGCGATGTATCAAATGTGTTGTTCACAAACGGATGGATCAAAGACGAAGACGGAACCGTGTATATCTATTACGCATCGTCCGACACACGGATGCATGTGGCTACGTCGACTGTCGACAAGTTGGTGGACTATTGCATGAACACGCCGGCCGACGGACTTACCACCGCCGCTTCGGTTGAAACACTTAAAGACTTGATTGCACGGAATCTTAAAACATTGGGAAGGGAGTAATTCCTTCCCTCCCTCTATACCATGATTAAATTAAAGGAAAAGATCGGCTATGGCTTCGGCGACATGGCCTCGTCCATGTTTTGGAAACTGTTCGGTTCCTACCTGATGATTTTCTATACGGATGTGTTCGGGTTGCCTGCTGCGGTAGTTGGCACCCTGTTTCTGGTAACCCGCGTGTGGGATTCGGCATTCGATCCCATTGTGGGCGTGGTGGCCGACCGTACCCATTCCCGCTGGGGTAAATTCCGTCCTTACCTGCTTTTTCTGGCCATTCCCTTTTCTGTAATCGGAGTGCTTACCTTCGTCACCCCTTCATTCGGCGATAACGGAAAGCTGATTTATGCCTACGTTACCTATTCGTTGATGATGATGGTCTATTCGGCCATCAACGTACCCTATGCCTCTTTGCTTGGGGTGATGAGCGACAACCCGAAAGAGCGTAACACATTGTCGACCTATAGGATGGCATTTGCCTATATCGGAAGTTTCATTGCACTGCTCCTCTTTATGCCGATGGTAAACTTCTGGAGCGGTCACAGTAAAGAAATTGCCGCTCAGCAACAAGGCTGGACCCTAGCGGTGGCAGTGATAGCCGTAATGTGCGCACTATTGTTTATCGGTTGTTTTGCCTTTACCAGAGAACGGGTCAAGGCGCTTCACGAAAAGCAGGCGCCCTTAAAGGAGGATCTTAAAGATCTATGGAAAAACCGCCCCTGGTGGATCCTTCTGGGTGCAGGAGTTGCCGCTCTGGTATTTAACTCCATCCGCGACGGAGCCACTGTGTATTATTTTAAATACTTCATTGTTGAAGAAGACTTCCAAACCATTTCATTCTTCGGAGTGTCGTTTGTGTTGAGCGGACTCTATCTGTCGGTGGGGCAGATAGCCAACATCGCAGGAGTGATACTGGCAGCCCCCGTAAGCAATCGTATCGGGAAAAAGCAGACCTATATGGGTTCGATGGCTATAGCCACCGTTCTAAGTATTCTCTTTTTCTGGTTCGACAAAGATAACCTGGCCCTGATTTTTACCTTCCAGATACTGATAAGCATTTGTGCAGGCAGTATTTTCCCGCTGTTGTGGTCTATGTATGCCGATTGTACCGACTATTCGGAGCTTAAGACCGGCAACAGAGCCACCGGATTGATATTCAGCTCCTCCTCGATGAGTCAGAAATTCGGATGGGCCATAGGAAGTGCACTTACAGGCTGGCTGCTCTCCTACTTTGGATTCGTAGCCAACGAAGTGCAGCAAGCGGAAGTTATTCAGGGAATCAAGATGTTTATGAGTTTTCTGCCTGCCGCAGGAACCCTGCTTTCCATCGTCTTTATCAGCATGTATCCCCTCAGCGAGAAAAAGATGCTGGAGATAAGTGCCGCATTAAAAAGCCGAAGAGCCGAAACAGTGAAAAGTTAAAGCAGACTCAAGCAGCATGCAAACTATTTATTGGGGAGCTACATCCAGCTTCAGCAGGCTGTAAACCTCAATATCCGTATAGATGCCACCGGTGAGCAATTCCCCGTCCCGCTCGATACCCTCAAAAGTAAAGCCGAGCCGGCGGGGAATACGTTTACTGGGCTCATTACCCACAGCGCACTTAATCTGTATCCGATTCATATTCAATTCCTGAAAAGCAAAATCACACAACGCTTTTACCGCGGCAGTCATAATCCCTTTCCCCTGATAGGGCTCGCACAGCCAGTACCCAATCTCAGTCTTACGATTCATCCGGTCTGTATCCTTAAATCCGATAAGGCCGGCAAAGGAGTCGTTAACCCGTATGGCAAACAGGTGCTCCTTTTTATCTTCCGGAAGCTCCAAAGCCTCCGTAACAAACTGAACCGAATCTTCTACAGACCGGGTAAACTCTACAAATGGAAGCCATTTCCCAAGATAGTCGCGTTGAGAATCGATTGCCCGAAAAATATCTTCGGCATCTGTCAGCTGCAGGGCGTGCAACCGGGCCGTATCATTTAGGTTAGTATTCAAAATCATTTTCATCATCAAATTACAATAAATCACAAATCAATCGCAGGTTTTCTTTTTAAGGGTGATAACCACAGCTCCGAAAACGGCTTCTTTTCCATATTTCTCAACGGCTGTACTATCCTTGAGAACCTCTACCATTTCGATGGTATTGGGATCAAGCCCTTCGATGGAAGCCCGTTTCTCGCCATCCACAATATACAAAGGCTTTTTAAGTCCGCTGGCCGCACTCGTAACCAGGGTCACTCCCCTGTTCAAACTTCCGGAAGTATTTCCAAGGGTAGAATTAGACGATTTATAGGTAATGGAGGCCGAGTCGGCTCCGCTTACAAACGTTGGTGTAGTGATGCGTTTCTGCGCCTCTGCAGATGGGGCATTTAAAATTAGGGCGGTAAAGAGCAGGGCGGGAGCCATTGCACGCATAATTACGTTGCGATAGGTACTTTTATTCATCTTACTGTGTATTATTAGGTATTAAGATCTGGCAAATAAACAAAATGTTCCTGATATTTAACTGAAAACATAGTTAAATAAACATTATTTCCCCACCAGGTGAGTGGGAATCCCCCCTTGCAGCTTAATCCGACTTGATATCCATCTTTCCGTGATGGAAGAATAATTCGAACAAGGCCTTACCCGAGGCTGTCCGCACCATATTCTTTTCGTACAGAGCAGCCTTCTCCTTTGGATAGTATCCTTCCATCAGATTCACAATCAGGTCGGCTTCAAACAACGCTTCGAATCCATATTCCTTTGCCATGGGCAACTGATGATGCGTACCTACAACCTTTACCAGCCAATCGATCTCCTTAGGAGCCAGTTTGCCATAGGCAGGCATCCATTCGGACACAATTTCGGCTCCGATCCGTTCCTGATTAACGGGCAGGCAATTGCCGTAAAGCTCCTTGGAACGAGGACAACCAATGTCGTGCAACAAGGCTGCCAGCTCCAGCAACAATACTTTGCGGGTCTTGTAACCCTCCCTTAAAGCAATCAAACGCGTATATTCGTGCACACAAAGTGTATGCGTAATCTGAGACATGTCTTTTGATGCAAAATATTCTATCACACGCATCATCAGGGTATTCACAAGGGTTTTCATACAAATAAAGTTTTAATACCAAACTGCGAATAGAACAATCGAAGGGGGGCAAACGTTTACACAAACCGCTAATCTCTTCATTTTTACAGGTTCAGGCATACGGGTAAACCGAATCCGGATTACCTGGAATCCACAACAAACCCAGGAGATCTAACCGCATATCATACGAACCGGAAGGCATAAACAAACAGGAACTAAGCACAAAAGAATATACATCTGCACCACGGGCCCACGGGGACGATAAAACGCGCCCATGGAGCCGTTTAAACGGGCCCATGGGCGCAATGTACAAACTATACTTATCCTGCAGTAAAGTACAGGGAGATCCCGACTTAAGTCCCGGTAGATTCCGGACTGTTTACTATTGGGATTGGCTTACTCTTTCGCTTTCTTCATGGTGATAAGAATCACACCATTTTCGCCTCGCTTACCATAAATGGCGGTAGCTGACTCTCCTTTAAGCACATTTACACTTTCAATATCATCCGGATTAATGGCATCGATGGAAGATACGGGAAGTCCGTCTACTATAAATAGGGGTGTTGCTTCAGGGGTTAGTGAACCTGCTGCCTGATTTCCCCAAGCGGATGTGTCGGTACGCAGTACAATGGTGGTGTTGGTGTTACTATTGGCCGTCACCTCAATCTGATTGTCTCTGACTTCCGTTTTAGTTACCTGCCTGGCTGGCTGTCCTTTTACACCTGTAACTACCAGTACATTCTCCTTCGAGCCGGGTTTGTTATCCAGATGAACCATCTGAACATTCATTACAACTTTGGTTGAGTCGGAGACCGGGCGATCGCTCTTAGCACGTTTCTGTGCATTAACGGCCGGTGCAGCCAAAAGAACGGCAGCCAATACAACTACAGGAATACCCGAACAATAGATGAGTCGGGATGCAGAACTTGAATTCTTTTTTGTCATCATTTCAATACGTTTTTGCAGACTACGGTAGGACAGATTGCTTGCCATGGCAAAGGTTTGCTCGCCAGCGCTTCTGCGGATTAATACTAATTTATATTGGGTTGCATCGATGCCATCACTAAGTAGACGCCTGTCCGCTTCGAACTCATGTATCTGAAGCAATAAACGTCTGAGCAGCCAGCCGAACGGGTTAAACCAGAACAGCAGGTTCAGCAGGGTTATTATAATTAAATCAATTGAATGACGCAGACGGATGTGGGCCTGTTCGTGACCGATTATCAGATCGCCGTTCCGTTCAAGATCTGTATTGGAAATCACTATCTTATTCATCCAGGTAAAGGGAGTTACATCCTGTTCCGTTACATAGATCTTTGTGCCGTCCTTCCATAACCTCACGTCACTGCCTCGTAGTATCTTCCCTACCTGTACACAGGCTCTCGCAAAATAGGCGGCAACAAGCAGCAGGCCTGCAAAGTAGAGATAAACAAGAACCTCCATCCACGGAAAAGCCGTATGCACTGCGGCAGGAATTGCAGTCCCCTTGCCGGATAGGATAAGGGTGCTGACCACAATCTTTTCACGGTCATACAGATGGGATAGTCCGTCTGCCTGGAAAAAGGGCAGACCTATCGAAAGGGCAAAAAGGATAAAAAGCAGGTAACGGTTCAGGCGGTGGAATACGCTCTGCTTTACCGACAGATAGAAAAAGCCGTAAAACAGAAGCAGACAGATGCTGTTCTTCAATAAAAAGTACAAGAAAGGTTCCATAGCTTTATTCCTTTGATTGTTTTTCCACCTCTTCCAATAACCTCTTTACTTCGTCCACCGAAATCTTATCTTCCCTTATAAAAGTAGAAACAACATTCAGATACGAACTATCGAAATACTTTTTGATCACATTTCCCAGGTTTCCTTTCTTATATTCTTCTTCACTTATCACCGGGAAATAGCGGAAAGTTGTACCCAGTGCTTCGTGGTTCAGGTAGCCTTTCTCTTCCAGGCTACGCACATAGGTGGATATGGTGTTGAAATGTGGTTTAGGATCCGGATACATATCAACGATCTGTTTTACGAACAAAGCTCCGGCCGACCAGAAATGGCGCATCACCTCTTCTTCTCTTGTTGTTATCTCTTTCATTTTATCGCAATTGTTTTATTTAAAAATATCACAATGCAAATAAACTAAATATTATAGTTTTACAACTAAATATTATAGTTAAACAAACTAAAATATTTAGTTAAAGAAAGAAGAGGGTGGAATTTTATTTCTTATTCTTAGCCGCAGTCCGCTTCGCAGCAGGATATAACGTATCTTTAACCCAACTGAATTCGGGTTCTTGCTGCAGTATTTTTTCATAAATCAGTACTGCTTTCTGCCATTGCTTCTCTTCTTCGTAGTGTCTGGCAATGGTTGTAAGCACATTCAGATATAACCAGTTTTGTTTAAGGTTTTGATGCTTTTCCATGCGTAACACCGCTTTCTCGTACAAACGTACGGCTTCTTTTTTATCTCCGCCAAACATACCGGGCATGTGATACAAAAGATTGCCTTTGTCCAGGATGGCCTGCACATTCTGAGAGTCCAGCTTATAGGCTCTATTTATATATGAAATACTTTCTTTTCCCAATGTTAAGGCCTTAAACTTATTGGTTCCAATTCGGAAACCGATAAAAGATCCTTTATAGGCAAGGGCGGTTACATCGTTGGGGGCCGACTTTAACAGGGCGTTCAGATGTTTCTCTCCTTTAGTGATATAGCCCTGGGCCTTATCCTTCTGGTCTGTTCCTAAAAGAAAGCCAATATAACCATAGTAATAGCCTACCAGCTCTTTCCGTTCTTCGTCGGTGATATCATCCGAACGCTCTTCCATCAGTCGGATGATTGCCTCCCACCGGGACATGTCTCCCTGTATATAGGCCAGATAGATGGGTTCCCGATAGGTACTCTGCCCCATCGCAACGGCGGAAGAATAGGTCAACAGCAGACTAACAAACCAGATTCTTATTGCAATATATTTCGGTCTTTCCATATAAGTGTTTTATTTCTAAAATTTTGAATCGCTTTATAAACAATACTCACCAGCACGATTTGTTTTACCGGCATCAACAGTACATTATACAAAACCGACTGCTTGCTGGCCAACGAAACAAACAGCTGGATCAACATCAGACAAACCAAATAAATCATACCCATCTCCAACCCGTTAAACACAAAAATCCAACCAGGAGCTATGGTTGTATATAAAACAAAAAAGATGGTTAAATATTGGCTTCCACCGAAAAAATAAAAGATATTCTTCGTAAACCCGTTGATTGCACCTCCCAGGTCGCGATACATCAGGCAACGGATCGATTGGTCGCCCAGCAAAGTGGCCACCTTCAACCTGCGTTCTTTAAAGAATTTCAGTATACGTATATCCTCCACCCGGTTGTGTTTAAACAACTTATGGGGCATGTAATGGAGATAGGTTGCCGCATCAAAAAGCATAAACTGACCATTGGCGGCAGAAAAGCAGGTCCACGGCGATAAACGTACCAGCGAAAGGGGAAGCAGACTAAGCAGGATCAGATTCATTAACGGAATACTGATGCGTGTTCCCCAGTTGGACATCTCCTGTTTGGGGAAAACAGACAACAAGGTAAGCCCCTGCTCATTCATGTAAGACACAGCCCTTTCAATCAGATCACTTTCCACCCGCACATCGGCATCCAGAAAAAGCAACCGGTCTCCATGCGCTTCAGTAGCCAAGCGGTGGCAGGCATGATTCTTTCCCAGCCATCCGGAAGGCAGCTCATCGCCTTCGATCAGCCGGATGTATGCACATCTCTCCATGTATGTACGCACCACCTTCGCGGTATCGTCCGTCGAGTTATCATTATATACCAATATCTCCTGTATCGTATCCTTGCAGCCCATCAGATCTTCAAGTAGAAAACCGATCGCGTTCGCTTCATTTCGTGCGGGAATCAGTACCGAGACTCCTCCCAGGCTTGTATACTTCTTTGGCTTTGGAAGGTAGCACCGGCTCCACCAATTACAAAAAGAGACAAGCAAACGTACGCATGTAAGTCCCATGAATAAATATCCCAGATAGACCATCATTCTCGTTGTTTTAATTTACATGCTGCAGCAAACAGATTAAACTCGTCTTCAATTCGTTCCAGCGAGGTGATGTCTCGCAATGGAAACTCTTTAAGATAAACGGTAAGTCCGGGCTTGTTATCCGAGAAATAGTCGATCAGGTTCACATTAAAAACCAGCTGGATCTCATTCATCCTTTTACCGAGCAGGTATTCAAGTCCCCTTTCAAACCGTATATCCGATGTATATAAACTCTTTATTTCTCCCTGCGG
>NZ_JBFWMI010000066.1:15888-19643 GCF_050251695.1 Macellibacteroides sp. | reverse complement strand
TGTAACTTTGTCATATGAATTTTGAAAACCTAAAGTTACAAAAACTCTAGGAAATAGCAAAGGCCGAGCTTGGGAAAGTTCGACCTTTGTGCATAAAACGAGGGTGTGCCTATTTTGACACACCCTCGTTATTTATTAAATCAACGAAGCTGTTATTCCTTTCCACAGAGAGTCATCCGGAACCGATGCCACTATTTCTACCGGCTCTTTAGAGACCGGATGAATAAATTGGGCTTTGCGTGCATGAAGACTAATCCCGCCATCCTTATTGGATCGTTCAGAACCGTACTTTAAATCGCCTTTAATAGGACAACCCATTTTAGCCAGCTGACACCGTATCTGATGATGTCTGCCAGTTTTAAGGTCGACTTCCAGCAAGTAGTAATTATCCGATCGTGCGAGCAGCTTATAATGTAAGATAGCCTTTTTGGAATTGGGCTTTTCTTCCGTATAAGCATAGCTTTTGTTTTGCTTTTCGTTCCTTACCAACCAATGTTCCAACGTACCCTCTTCTGTAGGGGGACTATTTTTCACAATGGCCCAATAGGTCTTTTTAATATCCCCGGTACGAAACATCTCGTTTAAACGGGCAAGCGCCTTACTGGTCTTGGCAAACAATACCAATCCCGAAACCGGACGATCCAGGCGATGTGCCACACCAACAAAAACATTTCCCGGTTTGGCATACTTCTCCTTCAACCAAGCCTTTAATATCTCCGAAAGTGGAGTATCACCGGTTTTATCGCCTTGAACAATCTCCCTGCAGGTCTTATTTACAGCAATCAGATGATTATCTTCGTAGATAACTTCCATATTACATATTCATTCCACCACAAACATGGATCACCTGACCACTTACGTAAGAAGATAAGTCGGATGCCAGGAAGGTCGCAACATTAGCCACATCTTCCGGAGTACCGCCACGACGAAGCGGAATATTTTTTGCCCATTCGGCCTTTACCTCTTCAGTAAGCACAGCGGTCATCTCCGTAATGATAAATCCCGGAGCGATACAATTGGCACGGATTCCTCGAGAACCTACCTCTTTGGCAATACTCTTGGCCAAACCGATCATACCAGCTTTAGAGGCCGAATAATTACACTGTCCGGCATTTCCGGAAACACCCACAACAGAGCTCATATTAATAATGCTGCCACTTTTTTGTTTCATCATTACAGGAGTGATGGCATGTACAAAGTTGAAAGCCGACTTCAGGTTTACGTTAATAACCATATCCCATTGTTGCTCTGTCATACGCATCATCAAACCGTCACGAGTAATACCGGCATTGTTAACCAACACATCTACACGTCCGAAATCTTTAACAATCTGGTCAACCACATTGTGCGTATCTTCATAATTGGCAGCGTTAGAAGCATAAGCCTTCACTTTAACGCCCATAGCCGCTATCTCTTTTTCTGTTGCCAGAGCATTGTCGTCAACAGCCAAATCTGTAAAAGCAACGGAAGCACCTTCTGCTGCAAACTTTAATGCAATCGCCTTACCGATACCACGGGCAGCTCCAGTTACGATAGCTACTTTTCCTTCCAATAATTTCATATCATTTATATTTATATGTTTAACACTTTATCAAACAAGAACCGGCAGAATAACCTCCACCAAAAACAGTAAGCACAATCAGATCTCCTTCTTTATAAATTGAATCATTTTGCGCAAACACCAATGCAGAGCTTACCGAACCGGTATTTCCCAACTCTTCGATATTTGAAAGAATTTTCTCTTCCGGAATCTCCAGCTGACGCGCTATATTAGACATGATACGCATATTGGCCTGATGTCCTATAAAATAGGTAAGATCGTTCACCGTATAGCCATTCCTATCTAAAAGATAGAGCGCATTTTTGGGCATGTAGGTACAAGCTTGAATGAACACATCCTTTCCGTGGAGCATCGAGATTCCACCATCGCAGGGACGGAGCATCACCCCTTCGGGTCCGTTACTGATATGTCCCAATCCTTCGGTATATATTTCCAAAATTTTAGGTTCCTTACCGGTAACAGGCTCTTTAGAAATAAAAAAAGCTGCAGCGGCATCACCCCACAGATGTCCGGCTTTGGGATCATGCTCATTGCTGTAAGCCGAATTTTTATCGCCCGATATAATCAACGCTTTCGTTGCTTTTCCCATTGCGAAATATCCTTCCACCACTTCCAACGCATTTACAAAAGAAGAACAGGCAGACGAAAGATACAATGCTTTCGCATTTTGTATGTTGTATTTCTGCTGTGCCACATGAGCTGCTGTTGCCACTGTATCGTAGGGAGAATAGGATGCTGATATAATGAGATCGACTCCCGTGATATCATAGGGTAATTTTGGCAAAGCATTTTCAATGGCTTCTAGGCCCATGGTCGTAACATTCTCTTCAGGTTTTGCCTTCGATCTTGTAACTATACCCGTACGTTGAAATATCCACTCACTTGTCAATCCGTTAACCTTATAAAAATATGAATTATCCACCCTCTCTTCGGGCACATAAAACCCTGTTGCATTAATAAACATGTTTTCTAATTTTTCTTTATCTTGATTCCGTTGAATATCAAATTCATCACATTGTCTTTTCTTTGCAGACGCTGTGATACATTGTCGCCCATCAATCCTCTGATATAGGGTACTTCCAGACCTTTAAAAGCATGATGCAGTACAACTGCAGTAATATGTGTATCCGGCATCTCAAAAATTCCCTGAGCTACACCTTCTTTAAGAATCCCTTCTATTATTTCTGTTTCACGGATGTCAAAATTCTTCCGGACCTTCTCCACTCTCCAGATGTCACGAAAGAATGTGGCCTTAAGCGTTCCATTACGGAATACCAAAGCCTTAATAGCATCCAGGCGTGTATAAATAAAGGTGATAATCTTTTCATCCGCCGGAATATCTTTACTGGCTACGCTTAGCAGCGTTTTATGCAATGAATCCAACTCGGACTCAACCACAGCCATATAAATCTCATTTTTGCTCTTAAAATAGGTGTATAGCGTACGCCTTCCCTTGCGGGAAGCCTGTGCAATATCATTCATGGTTGTATTATCCACCCCAGAGCGAGCAAACAATTGTCTGGCCACATCCACTAACATGTCACGTGTTTTTGAAACTGTAATAGGCATCGTATTGCACATTTTGATTGAAACTGTGCGCAAAGTACTCAAAAAAGATTGTATCTACCAAGTATATTAAAAAAAAGTTGCAATTAATTTGTTTTATAAAGATTATTCCCTACCTTTGCACCCGTTATCAAATAACAAACATATATCGCGGAGTGGAGCAGTGGTAGCTCGTTGGGCTCATAACCCAAAGGTCGTAAGTTCGAGTCTTGCCTCCGCAACAATAGAAAAAGGTCCTTCATAAATTTGAAGGACCTTTTTTTGTATCTGCTGCAAAGCTATGCTCACCCCCGTCCATAATCAACACAACCAGTTTAACTATTTTACAAAAATATCCTTCACTTTTTATTTATTATTGCATTCATCCGGCGTAAACAATTATCAATCTCAGCAAAAGTTATATAGCACCAACTATTTACAAAACAGCAGTAAACTTTTCTTTTCATAACTACAATCTATTTTTTTCATCGTTATACACTATTCGTTTGACATATGTTCAACGCAAGGTATACAGCTGTCTACTTTGCATTCAACATATGACAAACGCAAAGGACACAGCTGACAAACGAATAGTTCTTCGTATTGAAAAAAATAAAAGTATTAAATGAAAAAAGCACTGCTTCCTATT
>NZ_JBFWMI010000066.1:0-15788 GCF_050251695.1 Macellibacteroides sp. | reverse complement strand
GCAAGGTATACAGCTGTCTACTTTGCATTCAACATATGACAAACGCAAAGGACACAGCTGACAAACGAATAGTTCTTCGTATTGAAAAAAATAAAAGTATTAAATGAAAAAAGCACTGCTTCCTATTCAAATCGGTAGCAGTGCTTATATTCTTTTCAATCTTACTGTTATATGTCTTTACAACCCTATTACATCTGATTAAAATTACGTCCCAACATTTTACGAATTTCCATTTCGTTTAATCCTCTTCGCGCGGCGTAATCGTCCACTTGTTCTTTGTCTATACTTCCAATCTGGAAATAATTAGATTCCGGGTGAGCAAAAAACAATCCACTAACCGTAGCGGTAGGGGCCATGGCTCCATTTTCTGTGAGCTTCACTCCTATTTGCGACATGTTAAGCAGTTCATCCAACGTGAAATTCTGCAGCTGATCCGGTAACGACGGATAACCGATAGCCGGTCGGATGCCCTGATACTTCACTCTGTACAAATCGGCCATTGTGAATGATTCGTCGGCTGCATAGCCCCAATATTCCTTGCGTACCTTTTCATGCAGGTATTCGGTGGCCGCTTCTGCCATACGATCGGTCAGCGTCTGCAAAAGCATGGCTTTGTAGGTATCACCCTCTTCTTCATACTTATTTTGCAAATAATCGGCACCGGCACCGGCGGTAACTACAAATGCTCCGATATAATCTGTTCTTCCTTCGGCAGCAGGCATAATATAATCGGCCAATGATTTATATATTTCATCTTCACGTTTAACCTGCTGACGGAGCATCGGGAACTTTACACCATCAATCAGCACAGTATCCCCTTCGCTGTTTGCCGGGAAAAATCCATAAACCGCTTTAACAAACTCGGCTTTCATCTCTACAAGTTTATCAAGCATCCGGACAGCATCTTTATATAACTGCATGGCTTCGGCCGCTTTGGCTCTGTCGGCTTCAGGGAAATCTGCCAACCAGGAAGCCCGGCAGGCATCACAACCATGTAATTTCGTGATTTCAGAAAAACGTCCGTTCAATCTCCATGCACTGAAGAAAAAGGTCCAGTGGATATATGGAATAATCTCCTCCACCGGAATATAGGGTAATACGTGTACTCCTTTTTGATTCGGCACAAAAGGTTCATAAGATTTCCAATCAATTGGAATATGCTTTTCCCTTGCTTCTGCCAGCGGAACAAGTACTTCCTTTTTGGCAGCAAAAGACTGTCGTAACGCCTCGTAATCACTATATAATTGAGTTACAAACTCATCTCTCGAATCCTTATTGGTAAATTTAGAGGCAATAATGGGGTTTTGTGATGCATCCAACACATGTATCACCGGGTGACTGTAATGTGGCGCAATCTTCAAGGCTGTGTGAAGTCTGGATGTAGTAGCACCACCCACCATCATCGGGATGGATAATCCCGCTTTCTCCATTTCGGAAGCCACATGAGCCATCTCTTCAAGTGAAGGGGTGATAAGTCCGCTTAAACAAACAAAATCCGGCTGCTCTTCTATTGCTTTCTTTATAATAACATCGGCAGGCACCATCACACCCAAATCAATCACTTCGTAATTGTTGCATGCAAGTACAATAGATACAATGTTTTTTCCAATATCATGCACATCACCCTTCACCGTGGCAAATACCACTTTTCCGGCCTTGGTAGCACCGCCGGCCACCTTTTCCGATTCGATGGCAGGCTGCAGGATTGCAACAGCCTTCTTCATGGTTCGGGCTGTTTTCACAACTTGAGGCAAGAACATTTTACCGGCACCAAAGAGATCTCCTACTATATTCATCCCTTTCATAAGAGGTCCGTCAATGATATCGACCGCTTTAGGATAAGCTGTCAGCGCCTCTTCCAGATCGGCTTCCAGATGATCGCCAATTCCTTTAACCAACGCGTGGACCAGACGGTCTTCCAATGTACCCTCCCGCCAGGCTTCATGTTTGTCTTCCGTCGCACCCTCTTTCTCAACCTTCAGATTCTGAACAAAATTGATCAGCTCCTCCATGGCTTCGGGGCGGCGGTTCAGAATAGCATCTTCAGCCAATGTGCGGAAGCCAGGTTCGATATCGTCGTAACTTACGGCCTCCGACGCATTCACAATACCCATATCCATCCCTTTTCCAATGGCATGATACAGGAAGATGGCATGCATTGCCTCTCGCACATAATTATTTCCTCTGAAAGAAAACGACAAATTGCTTATACCGCCACTTACTCTGGCTCCGGGCAGATTCTTCTTGATCCACTCCACTGCCTGAATAAAAGCAAGACCATATCCGTTATGCTCTTCCATACCGGTAGCAATGGCCAGCACATTCGGATCAAATATTATATCATGAGGATTAAAGTCTAGCTTATCCACCAACAGGCGGTAAGCCCTGTTACATACCTCAATTTTACGCTCGAAAGTATCTGCCTGTCCGGTCTCATCAAAAGCCATAATCACAGCTGCAGCACCTAATTGTTTAACACGCTGGGCATGTGAAAGGAATTCGGCTTCTCCTTCCTTTAGACTGATTGAATTTACAATACTCTTGCCCTGAACACATTGCAACCCTTTTTCCAAAACCTCCCATTTAGAAGAGTCTATCATTACAGGTACTTTGGCAATATCCGGTTCGGCGGCAATCAGATTCAGGAATGTGGTCATCTCCTTTACGGCATCCAACATTCCATCATCCATATTTATATCAATTATCTGGGCGCCATCTTCTACCTGCTTACGTGCAATAGTAAGAGCCTCTTCGTAGTTTCCCTCTTTAATAAGACGTAAGAATTTACGGGAGCCGGCAACATTACAGCGTTCGCCGATATTCACAAAATTATTCTCCGGTTTTACTTCCAACAGTTCCAGACCGGATAACCACAGGCAATCCGGTTTGGGTGCCGGTTTTCGGGGCTTGGCACCCTTTACCAGTTCCGGATAACGGGCGATATGCGCAGGAGTAGTACCACAGCATCCGCCAATTATATTTATTAGCTGTTCATCCACAAAGGGTTTGATGTGTCCAGCCATCGTTTCGGGAGTTTCATCGTATTCACCCAAGCTATTTGGCAAACCCGCATTTGGATAAGCACTAACATAACAGGGAGCATATTTTGCAAGTTCCTGCAGATATGGCTTCATATCGGCAGCTCCAAAAGAGCAGTTCAGACCGATACTTACAATATTGGTATGTTGTACAGAAGCCAGAAATGCCATTAAAGTCTGTCCGGAAAGCGTGCGTCCTCCTTGTCCGGCCAAAGTCAGCGACAACATTATAGGCAGATCTTTACCCTTTTCTTTCAATACAACCTCGGCCGCTTCCAGTCCGGCTTTCACATTCAAGGTATCGAATGTTGTTTCAAACAAAATAATGTCTACACCGCCATCCACCAGCGCCTCTACTTGTTCTTTATAGACGTTATATAAATCCATGTAGGAAACGGCCCGGTAGGCAGGATTGCTAACATCCGGACTCATTGAGGCTGTTTTGTTTGTAGGACCTACAGAACCGGCAACAAATATAGTTTTATCAGGATGTTCCTTCATAAATGCATCGGCTACCTCACGGGCAATACCTGCTGCACCCAGATTAATTTCACGTACGTACGACTGCATACCGTATTCCGCCATGGAAATACCGTTCGCATTGAATGTATTGGTAGAAAAAATATCGGCACCTGCTTCCAGATACTGACGATGAATTGTCTTGATAATTTCCGGTTGAGTAACAGAGAGCATATCGTTATTTCCCTTCACCTGTCCGGGAATGTCCGCAAAGCGTGTGCCGCGGTAATCGTTTTCGCCTAAACGATATCCCTGAATCATCGTACCCATTCCTCCATCAAGAATGAGGATACGCTCTTCGAGAAGTCGTAAAAAAGTTTGCTTGTTCATATGTTGCTATAATTAATCGGGAGATGTTTCAATATTTACAAGCCGAAACAAAAAAGCTTGTCAACCTTCCAAAGGTCTTTTAATAACATTACGGCTGTATATAAAGTTGTATAGTCTCCGGCCCCAGACCACCGCGATTGCAAAAAGCAACCGGGTTCCAAGTATCCAAAGAGCGGGAATTCCAATAGCAACAAATATAACAGTATCTTCTAGTAATGAATGAGAGACAGCTAAATGATGATTCAACAGATGGCCCTCCTTTTGCGTAAGCTTTTTTAATTGCATCTGCTCAACCATAATCGCTCCGCCATAGGCAAGACCTACAACATTCCCAACCAGCCACAAGAATGCGGCATCGCGGGGCAGACCGAAAATCTTCATCAAAGGAGCAAATAGGTCGGACAGTTTTTTCATAAGCCGGAATTCATCCAATACATTATGCAGAATCATCAAGCCTGTTACAATCAGCAAAATAGTGATTATTACCGACATGGATCCGGTAATCCAAAGGATAAGCACCTCTTTTAAACTTGTATCCTGCGTTGCTGCTAATGCCTTCCCTACTGTTTGTCCGCTCCATTCAGGAAGCACCAGATTTAAGGTAAAGGCAATCAGAAAGCTCATCGATAAACGCAGGATGGTCATTCCCCAGAAAGAAGAACCTGTTTTTGCCTGTATGGACGATTCCACAATGAGGTTGTGTGATACCAGGCACATTATTGCAAGGATGGTCGCCTCTCTTAATCCCAAAGACATCGAAGTAATTAATGCGATGGGTGCGTACAGCGGACCAAAGGTACTTGTTATAAAAATGATAGCTGTCTCGCCGGGTAATCCTACAAGCGAGAAAAGCGGAGAAAGGAATCCGGATATTTCGGCCAACCAGCCCGAATACTCAAGCAATCTGACCAATAAAGAGATGGGCAATATAATCTTCAACAGCCAGATACAAGTTCTGGCAGACTTAGGCAATGCATTCTTGATACACAACCAGATCCTTTCCAAGTGAGTTCCCATTCCTATTTCTTGAATAAACGGTCCATCTCCCGTTTGTCTTCTTTTTCCTTGATGGAATGACGCTTGTCGTATTCTTTCTTCCCCTTTGCAACTGCGATAACCACCTTGGCCAGGCCCTTATCATTGATAAACAAACGAATCGGCACAATCGTAAAGCCGCTGTTCTTGGACGCTCCTTCAATTTTTCGCAATTCCTTACGGCTCAACAACATTTTACGGTCTCTTCTGGCCACATGGTTGTTATAGGTACCATAAAAATACTCGGCAATATACATATTCTTCACCCACAGCTCGCCTTTCTCCATGATACAAAAGGTATCCACCAGACTGGCTTTACCTAAACGAATTGATTTAATCTCCGTACCGGTAAGCACAATGCCTGCCGTAAAGGTGTCGAGCAATTCGTAATCGAATGTGGCCCGTTTGTTTTTGATCTGTATGTTATTACTAATTTTCTCTTTCATTTTTCTGAATTATTCGAAACGTAAACCAGGCATTAACATGGAAAGCAGAAAGTCGATGATAATAGGTGCAAGTAATATCACCGCCGAAACAATACCAACAAATTTCAACTTCACATTTTCCTCTACTCCCATGTAAGATTCTGCACCCTCCCACACAATGTAAACCGTATAAAGAATAAAGATACGAAGAAAAAAGAATTCGGGCAAAAGCATGAGTACGATAGTAAGTGCATACACCAATGACGACGAATAGCCGACAAAGCATTGCCAGCGTTTCATATCTTTCACTCGTTTAAATATACTCACCCAAAGTTCATTAAGCAGGTAGGATGCCAGATAAAATCCACCAAAAAAAGAAACCAATGTTTTAATGGACGATTTCAATGCAAGCTCAACGTCAAATTCCTTCCGGGTGAACAACACTCCTAAAAAAGCAGCCAACGTTACCATTCCAATCAACGGATAAATAAACCGAGATAGAAAGTCTTCCTCTTTGTCTTCTTTCAGGGAAAGCATCTCCCATGCCTTTGCAGGCTGAGAAATAATTAGTATAACTAATTTAATTATCTCCTTATACATCTTCACATTTCTAATTGAAAGACAAAAGTATAAAAATAAGACATAACTTCTACTATCTTGCTGTATTTTATAGTTGAAATCACATCAAACCTCCAATAAAAGAACACAATAAAAAAAGGGAACTGTCCACAGACAATTCCCTTTAATCCACCGTTTATTTGAAAATTAATTGGATGTACCCAATATTGAGCTTACATCCCACGTAATGCGTTGAGTAGCCCCTTTCACAAAGCTGCTGTCGGCATTAATTGTTTTAATATAATTAATTTTAAAGCTTAATTTATCATTGCCCAACGTTTTCTCCTTTTGAGCAATCTGTTTCAATACATACTCCACATCAAATGCATTAACATGATAGGGGGTGATTTCGGGAGATTTACCATCTTGCACCTTCTGGCATGAATAGTAAAAATTATAGATTCTGTATCCGTCTACTTCCTTAACCTCTTCGTTCGGATTGTAAGTTAGTCTGTACGTATTTTTCTGTTCTGTTTGTTCTTTATGCTGCGAATAAACAAATAGCTTGTTGCTGATAAAGTTCAACGAGGGAATATCGTAAATCATTTGTTCGTTGGGGCGTACTTTAAGTGAGTCGGTTGACGAGCTTGTAGGCCACTTATCCACATCCACATAGTTTGATATCGTAGCAGCATAGTAACCCAGTTGTTCTACATTCTGAACTGAATAATCTATATACATGTCAATCAGGCAACAATCACCCGGCTGTATAGAAGCATCCGAGTCCAGACCCGGCGAATAAATAAGGCTACCATCCGAAATCCGGACCACTTTTTTGTAGGTCAACGGTTGAGATTCCACAACACCGGCTATGCCGTAAAGGCTGGTTTCACTTCCGCCTTCTCCCAAACATGAGGTTAACAGTACCATCGCCGAAGCCAAAACCGTCAGCGTAGTCATTCTAAGTCTCTTCATCTTCATTCTTTTTTAGTAATTATATTAATTTATTATTAAAATCCCAATCTTAATCCCACATTAAATCCCGCATTAAACGGTTTTTCCGAGCGAATGGTTTCAATTGAACTTCCGTTATCGAAGTAGTATGCCACACCGCCTTCAACAAAAACATTCACAAAGCGATAAACCGGATAGCTTACTCCGGCCTTTGCGTTGGCCGACCATAACCACTCCTTCATCCGCACCTTTTCACTTTCCGTACCTAAATCAATTCCTTCGGAGAATAGTGTGTTTTTAACTATACCATTTACATTGATCTCGGCCATAGCTCCTGCTGAAGTATAGAACTGGAAATTATTCCATTCAGCAATTTTATAGACTACAGACATAGGTACTCCCAGAAAATAAAGTTTCTGTTTCGTCTTTGTATGAAATGTTCCGTTCGTTTTCCAATCAGACGACAGCAGGGTAAAGTTAAGTCCCGTCTGCAACGCAAACCGATCGTTCAATCGTCTGCTTACAGCCAACCCAAACGTAATCGGGGTATCATGATGTATATCCGTTTTCGGAAGCTCACTGTTGATGGATGGTGCATTCATATACATCAACCCTTTATCCGCCTGCATGGAATTCTTAAATGTATACGTATTAACCGTATTGCCCGATCCGGCAGTAAAGCTACCGCTTCCGAGGCCAAAACTCCATTTTCTGTCCGTTTTTTCACCCCTTTTTATATCCGGTTGACCTGCATCGGCAATAAGACGGCGTGTTTCCTGAGCTTTTTCGGCAACCGGTTTAGGTTCGCTATCCTGTTTGGCGGCTATGCTTGGTTGAGAAGGTACTCCTTCCGTATTATTTGGGACTTCGGTCGCTACCGAATCTGTTTCCGTTTCAACCGTAGAAACTTTCTGGGATGCTGATTGCACTGCAGCATTCAATCTAACAATACGGTCCACCTTTTTATTCGCATACGTTCTGTCTTTCTTCTCTTGTACCGATTCGCCATCAGCCAGTTGAACAGGCTCTGTAATGGTTTTCAATTGTTCCTGTTTCAATTGGTTATCCAGTACTTCGGTTTCCTGTCTGGCCTGCTGTACCAAAGGAGACTGCAATGTTTCCTCCGTATAGAAATAGAACGTACCGGTTGCAATCAAAAAGACAATAGCTGCGGCAGCAGCCACATATTGCCATTTTCGTCTTAAGGGAACAACCTTCCGGGCTGGCAGACGCTGCAATATAGCATCCAGGTCGGCCGGATCGGGATCCGATTCAAAGTTCTGCAACTTTGATCTGAATATATCCTCCAATTGATCTCTTTGTTTATCGTTCATATCTTTCATCCAATTCTTTTACTTTCCGTTGCAATAACTGTTTTGCTCTTGTAAACTGAGACCTTGATGTACTTTCGGTAATTTCCAGCATTTCACTGATCTCTTTATGAGAATAGCCCTCTATGGCAAACAGGTTGAATACTGTCCTGAAGCCGGGAGGAAGTTCCTGTACCAGTTGGAGCAGATCTGCAGCAGACATTTCAGAAATAACCGAATTATCCGGATGCATCAGCTCCGCCGTATTATCAAGATCTACTGCTTCCCTCAGAATATCCGTTTTACGCAGATGCTCCAACGCAGAGTTTACAAATATTTTTCTCATCCACCCCTCGAACGAACCCGAACCGGCATAAGAATCAAGGGCAGTAAAAACCTTTACGAATCCATCCTGCAGTAAATCACGGGCTGTCTCTCTATCGCTTGCGTAGCGTAGGCAGACCCCCATCATTTTGCGGGAGTATGTTTCGTAAAGCTCTTTCTGAGCCATCCTCTCTCCTTTCCTACAACCCTCTATCAGTTGTTGTTCATTCATTTAGTCAGATATTCAGTTCCTCCGCAGAGGTCGTTCAACAAATTAGATGAAAACATTGAAATAAATGCTGCATTCTGTTTATAAAAAAAACAGAGGTAGCCTCTTTTAGCACCGGAACAGAATCCATTGCTTAAAAGAGGCTACGCAAAGATAAAAATGATCTGGTTAATGCTTATGCTTTCCGTCTTCTTTTTTGACAGGAACAGCACATCCGGCTCCATCATCTACTGGAACAGCATCCATCTCAATCTTTTTAAATGCCGATACCAAACGTGTGGCCGATGTTTTATCAGCTCTGTAAGTTACAACGACCGTACGCGTAGATAAATCGCATTTCAAATCTGTCACCCCCTTTTCGAAGGCAATGTTCTTTTCTATTTTCTTTACACAATGATCGCAATCCATTGCTTCAATGAAGAAAGTGGCCGACTCTTTTTTCTTTTTTACATCTTGTGCAAAAACAGTACTCAGTACACAAAAGGTACATACGAGAATAAAAACAATTCTTTTCATACTTTTACATTATTGGTTGTTTCACAAATCAATCTCTTGCAATATTAAAACGGATTCCGGCATAGATCTTTCGTCCGTGTACCGGACCGTAAATCATTGAGCCATCAAAATTATCACCTCGTGGATTAGAAGCATCTATTATCGGAGTATCCTGTGTAAAGTCAAACAGG
The DNA here is from genome assembly GCF_050251695.1 of Macellibacteroides sp. Lineage (NCBI taxonomy): Bacteria > Pseudomonadati > Bacteroidota > Bacteroidia > Bacteroidales > Porphyromonadaceae > Macellibacteroides > Macellibacteroides sp. The sequence goes on along the minus strand of NZ_JBFWMI010000066.1, from coordinate 6,380 downwards.
TTCTCGCTGCCCACATAAACGGACCATCTGCGGAAGAAACGGGTAACCTGTGCATTTACAACCGTGTAATCCTTAAATTTACTATCCCACAACGGATGGGTGGTATCCGGTAACGGCATTCTTCCTCCTCCGTTAAATTGAGAAGTAACATCAAACTGCCATTTTTTTAGCGGGGTTTGATACGAAGCTGTTAACAATCCCTTATAATCACTCACCAAAGGCTTCTTCATTCTGTAAATCAAACCAGCTTCGTTGCGATAGTCGGTTTGGGCATCGGTATACCTATAGGCGGCCGTAAGGGTGAAACCACGGAAAAACGGATAGGTAGCTTCCAGCTGGAAACTGTTTGAATAGGAAGATCCTTCCAGATTATAAAAACTTACCTCGTGGGGATTGCTATCCACATCCACTACCACTTGTTTATTAAAATCTGTGTAATACCATTCCCCATTCAATGTAAGTTCCTTCCCGGCAATCGGGATATAGAATGAAAGATTTAAACCTGTATTCCATGCCTCTTCCTGATCCAGGTTTTCGGCAATACGCATTTTGCGACTGCTGGCCAACAGAAAGTTATTTTCGGCAAGCACGTTGGCCGTTCGATATCCCTTTCCCACCGAAGCGCGTACATGAAACCAATCGAATGGATTGTACTTAATGTGTACACGGGGTGTTACAAAGAAATCGTATTTTTCACTGTAATCGGCGCGGATACCTGCCAGCAGAATGAATTTATCGTTCAGATTATAGGTATATTGTGCATATGCTCCAGACACCACTTCGCTTCTGTTGTAGGGTGTCCATCTGTTATTTAGTACCAGGTTTTCATTAAATCCATCGTAATTCAAACTCAATCCGGTGCTCAGACTGTGTGCATGCGAGAATTCCTTTTCATACATCAGGCTGGCATACACATTATTCTGATAAATATTATAGGGAGTAATGTCATACATGGACTTTTGTTCGTGATATGAGCCCGAAAGAATCAGTGCTACACTCTCAACCTTCTCTTTATCTAAAATATAGGCCTGTTTGGTAAACAGCTCGGCCCGGTTGGTGTTCAGGTCTATTACATATGGATTAACCATGCCGCCGTGATGCGTATCCTGACCACCTATTCTGCTTTCGTGCAAGAAACGTCCACCATATTGAGCCACATACGAGCCCGAATTATAGCTCCACCGGTTCATCAGATTTACCTGTTCTTTTAAGGGTGTATCCAGAAAACCATCTCCATTATCATCATGCGACATTTTATCGTTGGAGTAATGCACCAACAAACCTGTGGAAAGCTTATCGTTTATATGCCAGGATGCATCTGTATTTGCTTCATATCTTCCGGCATCACTGGCAAAAAGATTAGCAGAGAAAATATCAGCCGTCTGCGGCTTCTTAAATTCCACGTTAATCTGCCCCGCCAATGCCTCGTAACCATTCTTTACAGATGAGGTTCCTTTAGATACCTGGATACTCTCCATCCAGGCGCCCGGGACATAATCCAATCCATAAAGAGAAGAGGCTCCTCTGAAATTTGGATAATTTTCGGTAAGCATCTGTATATAAGTGCCGGATAAACCTAATAATTTGATCTGACGCGCTCCCGTGGAAGCATCGCTATAAGAGACATCTACCGATGGATTAGTTTCAAAACTTTCGGCCAGATTACAACAGGCAGCTCTACACAACTCATCATAAGTTATTTTCTGGGTTTGAAGCACACTTGTTCTACTTGAAATTGTAGCCACCTTGCGTTCACTTACCACTACCTCGTCTAAGGAGACCTCTCCTTTTAACACAATAACCAAAGGTTCTTTACTGTCTTTTACCGCAACAGCTACGGTTTGGTAACCAATATAACTTGTTACCAGATTGGCTTCAGGTCCTTTACTCTTTAAGGTAAAGAACCCTTGTAAGTCGGTTGTTGTACCTTCCTGTGTGCCTTCCCAATAAACATTTGCTCCTATTACAGGCTGTTTGTTTTCATCATAAACATGACCTTTTACGACACCATCCGCCAGTAATCCTGTCGGAATAAGCATCATACAAAGTAAAAAATATACTTGTTTCAACATATTCAAATTCTTAAACGTTAATACACTGATGCCTTTCCTATCCATTTTTAGATACGGAAACATTCCATATCCTGTTCGGGATAAGACTACAATCCTTCATCCGGCAACCTACAGGCAACCGGAACAAAATCGTTTAAAAATTAAATCAGAAGTGTAGTGAGAAGCGATAAATAAACACGTGGGCATAGTATAGGCGGCCCATCCAGCGGAACAAAACAATGGCTGTAAACAGGTACAACAGGAATCAACGATTGAACAATATCAAAATTTAAGTAACTCAGATCAAATGAAGGAACCTGTATCACAGGTATATCATCCGTATCGTCTGTCCATTCAAACTTAACACGCTTCAATCCGCAGTTAAGGCAGTCGCCGTCATGACGGAAAACTTCTCCTTTCTCGTTCATGAAATTAACATGATCGTGTCCGTGTGTTTCGCAACACAGATCGTTAACCACAGCATCCACTCCTTGTACAGCACACTCGTGACAGCAATAGTTTATATAATTAATCCCTGCTCCCCCATATCCTACGATACAGGCAAGAAAGAGAATTAAAACAACCGTTACTGTCTTTTTCATCTGTTTAAAGCTATAATAAGAATATATAACTGCTACAAAGATATAAAATAATCAAAACTCCAACCGAGTCCATTCTATTTTTAACTATTATTTTTCGTACGGAAGCAAATAATAAATAGTTTCTTTCGAAGGTTTGCTCTCTATCCGATAACGGGTAGAAGAGGTAACACAGAATGAATACATTCTCTCTGTTTCATCTGTAAGCGGTAACCGGAAGGAATTTCCTCTTACTCCGGTAGCCAGCATATGAGATGATGTTTGGGTGTCCACCGAATCATTAATCGCGTAATAAACAGTGTAAGATAAAGAATCACTCTTACCTTCGGGCACATCCCAGGTAAGCTCCAGTTCATTATTTTCTTTGCGAACTTTAATTTCTGAAGGAGCCTCCGGAACAGCATCATCCAACCATTTGAGCGGAGGAAGCTGGGCAGGATACTTGTAGTATACATTTTTCAGTTCGTCGTAAATACCCTTAGTATTGTCCAACACGTTTGCACAACGGAAAAACGAACAACCGGCACCACCATAATATCTGCTGTAATCAATCTGATCGGTAATATCATTTTTTTCCCAATCAGCCTCTTTTTTGTCCATCCGGTAAGCCCCTAACCCGGGTACAACAATCCGTCCGTTGCTAATTTCTACCCAATTATCTACAAACGGAAAAAAATTATCAAACTTATAATACATCATCGGTACCACCATATCGTGCTTTCCCTGCTGCAACCATTTACCGGGATCTTGATAAACACTTTCGTAAGCAGTCCAACCCGCATTGGGTACTTTCGGAATACGGCTGTATTTACCCAAAGGAGAACTGCTAACCTGAATCCAGGGCTTCACTCCCTTTACCCAATCATAAATCATGGATACCATCCGGGTAATATTGGAACGGCGCCACTCGTCTAAAGGCATTCCCTTACCTGATTTATTATAAGCTGCCCTGTCGGGAAACTTCTTAGCCTCTTCTGGATAGCGTATATAATCAAAATGAATCCCATCCACATCGTATCCATTCACTATTTCCTTTACAAGAGAAAGAATATATTGATCTGTTCCCGGTACTCCCGGATCGAGGTACCACTCGCCGTTAAATCGCTTGCAGAGCGAGGGCATCCGTTTAACCACCGAATTGCGGCCTTGTTCTTTTACTGTTTTGTCAGTTCCTACCGGAAAAGTAACCATCCAGGCATGACATTCCATTCCTCTTTTATGGCACTCTTCAATAACAAAAGCCAACGGATCGTAACCGGGCATCACTCCATATTTTCCCGAAAATGTTTTCGAGGCGGGCTCGATAGCCGATTTATAGATAACATCTCCACGCATACGAACCTGAACAAATACCATATTGAAATTAGCTTCTTTCAAACGATCCAGTATCTGGCATAATTCCTGTTGTTGCATCTTCCGACCGTACTCGGTCGTCGCAGGCTTCTGTGGCCAGTCGAGTCCATAAATGGTCGTAAGCCAGACCGCCCTTATTTCGTGTTTGGGTGAAGGCACCTCCGCCCGAAGCATTAATCCAATAAGTGATAATAAAGCAATATATAGATATCTTTTCATACAAATGTTTATTTATTGCACAGCAATTCCCGACAAAAATAACGAAAATACCGACACATCATATACATTTGCTTGAATGGAATAACATAGACTTCTTGCATTATAACCATCTATTAAGTTCGATAAGACTATACATAATGTAAAAATGCAGCTAAAAGATTATTTTCTTATCTGATTCACTAATTTTATATGGAATAAGATTATTTAACTATACATATTATTATAATTCATTAACCTTTTGTTTCTTTATGAAACTATAAAACGAACCATTATGAAAACACGCACCAGCCTTTTTATTGTCCTTGTAAGTCTTTTAAGTATATATGTTTGTAGTGCCCAACAACCCTATGTTGCCAAGCTTGACAGCCTTATTGAGCTGATCCGGAATAATGATAAAGGCATGGGAAGTATTTCTGTTTTCAAAGATGGAAAAGAGATCTATGGAAATGCATATGGATTTGCCAACGTAGAGAAATTGCTCAAAGCAAATAAAGAAACGCGGTATAGAATAGGATCCATCAGCAAAGTGTATACGGCCAGTATAATCATGAAGCTTTCTGAGCAAGGGAAGTTGTCTACCAACGACCTGTTAAGTCGTTATTACCCCCAGATAAAAAATGCAGATAAAATCACGATCGAACAACTATTGCGTCACCGTAGCGGAATATTCAATTTTACCAATCTACCTGATTACTTACAATGGAATACTTCTGTATTCAGTAAGCAGAAGATGTTGGAAAAACTGGCGGCTTTAGGAAGTGATTTTGAACCCGGATCCAAATATCAGTATTCAAACTCAAACTACATCCTTTTATCTTTAATTGCCGAGGATGCAGGTGGTAAATCTTACAACGAGTTATTAAATGATTTTATTCTCAAACCATGTGGGCTAACCCATACACGCATATTCGGATCAATCAATCCGGAAAAGAATGAAGCATCTTCTTACAGATACCTACCGGTTGCGACACCTCAAAACTCGCATTGGGCTCTGGAATCGGAAACAGACCCCAGTGTTCCTTTAGGTGCAGGATTCCTTTTATCGACACCATCGGATATGAACCGGTTTATTTGGGGATTACAGGAGGGCAAAATAGTTAAAGCGGAGACACTTAAAATGATGACTACAATGCAGGATGGATATGGTCTGGGATTGTCTCCATATAGATTCGGACTAGAACAGAGCTATGGACACGGAGGAAGCATTGATGGCTTTCAGTCAACTTTATTTATTATTCCCGGACTAGATCTTTCGGTGGCTATTACATCCAATGGCACTGTCTATCCACTTAACAATATAGCTATTGATATCATGCGTATTGTTACCGGCGACCCGACCTATACCTTTCCGGCATTTGGTAACCTTTTAGAGGTAAGTGAAGGCGACCTTCAAAAACTTTCCGGGAACTACAGCAGCCCGGAACTACCTATTAAACTCAGGATATTTGTTGATAAAGGTTTGCTACATGGCCAGGGAGCTGGTCAGCCAGCCTTTCCTTTGGAATGTTTTGACACCAATAAATTTAGGTTTGAAATGGCTGGAATCATCATGCATTTTAATTCCGAATCGAACACAATGATATTGAAGCAAGGTGGTAAAGATTTTACATTCACAAAAGAATAGCACCCTAGGTTTCATCCTATTCGTATACATAGTATTAAATAATATGTATGTCTTAAATATATGAGACGTATTAAAGATTTGCAGCCTGTTTAATAATGCAATCCAGGTGCTTAGGAAGAGCATTGTCGAGGCACCTGAATATGCAATATAATTATGTATTATAATACTATACAACTATCGTTAGGGTATAATGAAATAAAATTAAATATTATAAGATAGTCGCAGGTATATCAGTCGGATTATTAATATAATAATCAACATATTTGGGTTTGTCTTGTTTCAGGCATTCGTTCTATCCAGATGCCCAGTCACACCGGACATATCTTTAATCCATTTACGGGACAATATAACGCCGACAGACGTATTGTTTCTGTTTCTGCCCCTAATGCATTAGTCGGCAGGGGTATAAACAAAAAAAGGAGTCAGTTCAATCGAACTAACTCCTTCTCTAAAAACGGCGGCTACCTACTCTCCCACTGTTACGCAGTACCATCGGCGTGGGTGGGCTTAACTTCTCTGTTCGGAATGGGAAGA
>NZ_JBFWMI010000065.1:0-19726 GCF_050251695.1 Macellibacteroides sp. | reverse complement strand
GCGGCATCCCTGGGATAGATACAGGTGCTTCCTAAAAACAGGAGCTTCTTTACACCGTGACGGAAACTTTCGCCTATTACATGCTGCTGAATCTGCAGATTGTCTGCTATAAAATCGGCACGGTACACGTTATTGGCCATAATTCCGCCCACCTTGGCAGCGGCCAGAATCACATACTCCGGCTGTTCGGCATCAAAAAAAGCCTTTACCGCAGCACCGTCCAGCAGGTCCAGTTCCCGGTGGGTGCGCCCCACCAGGTTGGTATATCCTTTTGCTTTCAGGTTGTTCCAGATGGCCGAGCCCACAAGTCCGCGGTGACCGGCCACATATATCTTTGCATTTTTATCCATTACTCAAAGTAATTTAAGGTACGGTAACCGCCCTCTTTCAGATATGAATCCTTCTTCATGCCCTTCACATCGCTACGCATCATATCTTCCACCAACCCTTTGAGGTCGTATTTAGGCTCCCAGCCCAATACAGTCTTCGATTTGGTAGGATCTCCGATAAGCAGCTCCACTTCTGTGGGACGGAAATAGGCCGGGTCTACCTTTACCACCGTCTTGTCCATCAACTCCAATGCCTTGGCAAGGTACGATTCGCCCACACTTTCCACAAAACGAGCCTGATCGATCGCCGTAACAACACCTACCTCGTCTACTCCTTCGCCGCTGAATGCAACAGTGATACCTACCTCGGCAAATGCCATGCGTACAAAATCGCGTACGGTGGTAGTTACACCGGTGGCAATCACATAATCCGAAGGCTTGTCCTGCTGCAGGATAAGATGCATGGCACGCACATAATCCTTGGCATGACCCCAGTCACGTTGCGACGAAAGGTTACCCAGGTACAACTCGTGCTGCATATCCAGCGCAATCTTGCTCACCGCACGTGTAATCTTGCGTGTAACGAAGGTCTCGCCACGCAATGGCGACTCGTGGTTGAACAGGATACCGTTGCTGGCGTGCATATTGTAAGCCTCGCGGTAGTTAACCGTAATCCAGTAGGCATACATCTTAGCCACCGCATAGGGCGAGCGGGGATAAAACGGGGTAGTCTCCTTTTGTGGAATTTCCTGCACCAGACCATATAATTCGGAAGTAGAGGCCTGGTAGATACGCGTCTTTTGGGTAAGTCCCAATAAGCGAACGGCTTCCAGAATACGCAAAGTACCCAGTCCGTCGGCATTGGCGGTATATTCCGGTGTATCGAAGCTCACCTTTACGTGGCTCATGGCTGCCAGATTATATATCTCGTCCGGTTGTACCTCCTGTATGATACGGGTGATATTCATGGAATCCGTAAGGTCTCCATAATGAAGGATAAGGTTTCTGTTTTCCACATGCGGATCCTGATATAAGTGGTCGATACGATCCGTGTTAAACATCGAAGCGCGGCGCTTTATTCCATGCACCGTATAGCCCGATTTCAATAAATACTCTGCCAGATAGGCACCATCTTGTCCGGTAATACCGGTAATTAAAGCTACTTTGCTCATAATAAATTAAATTCTATTGTTTTCCAATCACCTTTAAAGGGCTCAAGAGGTTGCAAAATAAGCGATTTATTTATAAATAAACGAAAAATACAGTTGTGAATATTCGATTCATCCAATTATAGCCCTACGGAGATAAGCAATTTACTTCGGATTATTAGCTGCTTTCATGTAAGGTATTAGTTGCTTTCATTAATACAAGTATTCGTTCAACAGCTGTCTGCTTTGCGTTCAACAGTTGTTCAATGCAAGTTATCCAGCTGTTGACTTTGCATTCAACAGCTGTTAAACGAATAATTGCCTTAAGGATTCGGGATAGATGTATGAAGGGAAAAGACGAATGGACTACCGGGAAAGGATTAGTTCTCTTATAGGTGCAGATGCAAGACAGGTAAAGCAGGAATAAGATGATATCGTGGAACGGTTACAATAAAAGTCGGGCGTAGGGAATATCCGATGACAGATGACAGATAAAATGCATCCGTCACCGGCATCTATCATTATCAACAACCCAGACAGGCAAAGGATTCTGAGCTAAAAAATGACAGATGACAGATGTTTTTGTGATTTATTCATTCTGTGAAAGGGATGGAATGTTTATTCGATATATTAGTTCTTGAACTCATTCGGGGGGAGTTAACTGAATAAAAGAATCCCCGGCAAGTATACGTTTCCGTATTCCTGCCGGGGATCCAATTTATTGTTTAGTATCTATCTGATTCCAGATTAGAAATTAGGACCTGCACCAAAGTTAGGAGCACCCTTGTCTTGCCATACGCGTTCTGTATTCAATTTTACAGGATCGTTGTTGGTTCCAACAGAGAATCCCTGACGAGCATAAGCAGCCATCTTGATGTCGTACATCAAGTCGCTCTTTTCTACAGCACTGATTTCGAAACGTCTTGGAATTACATAATCAACCGTTGGTGAGAATCTCACATAAGGAAGAATTGTACTGTTTACCATAGGCACACCCGAGCGACGAGCACTTACGAACTGATCGTTAGGAATCATTACGAAGTGAATGTACTGTTGGATATAAACCTTTTCCAGGTCGGCAGCCTTGTTACCAGTCAACTGATAAGCAGGATTTGCAAGAAGCGTTTCAACTTCACCGTCAACAAGCTTGATGCTCTTTTCGTTTGCATCGTATACCGAATGATAGTAAGGAATCTTATTCAGGTTAGCCAGCTTGTCGTAAGCTCTTACTGAAAGTTCAACACCATTCTTGAAATAATCAGCAGCAGTACCAGGAAGGTCGGCACCGATCAATTTCAATTCGGCAAGATACAGGTTCACTTCCGCAGAAGAATAGAACATACCATACCAAGGTTGGTCAACGATATCTTGAGTTACAGATACGTTTGGAGCATCCGGGAAGGTATAATCTTTCATACCCTGTACCATTTCGCGGTTGAAATAAGCATACGGAGTGTATGTTTTTTCTTTACCACCCATGCTGATTTTCCACAAGTTGCTGTCAAAATAATCTTTGTACTCACCCTTTTGAGAAGCCATAACTTCTACAGGGATACCATAGTAACGTACCCATGGTTCGCCGGCACCTTTCCATGCCTTGAAAACCTTCTTTCCGTTTACCACTTCAGATTCAACATTGGCAGCGATGTACGATGGCAATTCTTTGTTTGTATCGAAGAAAGCCTGTACAACCTTCGAGTTGAAATCGTTCTTCTGATAGAAGAAACGAACACGCGGGTCGCGGCTGTTGATCATCAGGTCTACCAATTGCTTACTTGGAGCACCAGGATTAACATCGTCGCCGAAGTGATATTCCTGAGAACCTTTATTGTAAACAAAATCGTCATTTAATGAAGTCATCAAACCTGCAGGGTTTGCAGCAGCTTCTTTCGCAATAGCCAAAGCTTTTGCTTTGTTCTGGTGTAACAAACGAACGGCAAGTTTAAGTTTAAGGGAGTTGGCGAATTTAGCCCATTTAGCGGCATTACCACCGTATACGAAATCCTGTGCTCCTAAAGCAGTCTGGGTAATCTGAGTACCATTAACAGTTACAGGGTTTGAAAGCACATTCACAGCTTCAACCAACTGATCATACCAAATTGTATACAGCTCTTCCATTGTATCGAACTTTGGAGTAAGCAACATCGGGTTGGTATAACGAGCCATTACAGCTTCTGTATAAGGCATGTCACCGTACATATCTGTATCAAACATTCCCAGGTAAACCAAAATAGGGCTGAACATGTGTTTGATATACTGATATTTTGCAGCTTCAGCCGGATCCATATTGTCTAGCAAGTAGCTAACTTCACGGGCACTTTTCAACACCTCAACTGTCATACCACCCTGACCACCGGTTGCTCCCATAACGTTGAACATGTCACCGTTACTTCCTGTAGCAGCATACGATTGAACCCACTTAGTAGTATAAGCAGCGTTGTAATACCAGGTAAGGTATCCCTGAGGTTCGAAGTTTAGTAATCCGTTTGTGAAAAGAAAACGGATATCGCCCTTGTTGATTACCGAAGGATCTGTATTTGTATCCGAAAAATCGTCTTTACAACCTGTCGAAGTGAACAAAGTCGTACCGATTAATGCGGCGGCTATAATTGATTTAAATCTCATCTTTTTTATTTGTTTTAAATTATACCTTTAAAATCTTTAATTAGAAGCCTACATTAATAGTAAACATGTAGTTAGCAGTATACGGGCTGAATGAACGCTCGCGGAATTCAGTTGCATCGTTACCACGAACACCTTCAGGATTTACGTTGTTAGGCATTGTGTTGTACAGGTAACCAAGGTTACGTGCAGACAAAGCCAGATTCATGCTCTTAGCACCCAATTTGTTTGCAAAAGCCTGAGGAACACTGTATCCGAAAGAGATTTCGCGCAATGCGATATAATTTAATTTTGTTACCCAATCGTCGTTAACTGTACCCTGGCTCCAGCTGTTGTTGAAGTAGTGGTGACCAGAAGCGTGAGAAGGTTCTACATAACCGGCAGCCATAGCAGCTTCGTAAGTCATACCGCCAACGTCTACTGATGAACCGTTAGGTTGAGTAATCTTAGTACCGGCAGCAAAAATACCATCCGGAATTACACCGTCGCTGTAAGTTTTGCCATCATATTTGCTGGTCCAGGTTATACCACCGTGTTCAGCATCGCGGTATCTTAAGGATGTTTCTGTGTATCCGTAAGCCATACCGTAACGGTTGTTGTAAGATGCTACGTAACCACCAAAACGCATATCCAATGCAGCACGCATGGTAATGTTTTTATAACGAAGACCTGTTGATACAGAGCCCAGGAAGTCTGGAGTCAATGATCCGATCTCTTCGATTTTACCGCTACGAGCATAGTAAGCTGCACGACCGTTGTTTGTGAAACGTAAGATTTTCTTTCCTGTAGCTTCGTCGATAGCTGGTTTAGAGTCTGTCAACAACAAACCGTAAGCACCACCCACCTGGGCAACAGAACCGATACGATAGTTACCATAAGCAACATCACCACGCAGAGCAATGTAATTTGCTACGTTAGGGTGTAGTTCAATTACCTTATTCTCATTCTTTGTATAGGTGAAATCCAAATTCCATTCCCAATCTTTGTTACGGAAGGGGATTGTGTTCAATGCAATTTCCACACCCTGGTTTTGGATATTACCAGCGTTGATCAACTGTTGTTTGATACCTGATACACTTGGAACAGAGATATCCATGATCTGATCCTTGGTGTTTTCCTTGTAATAGGTAGCATCGATGTTCAAACGGCTGTCAAGGAAACGCCAGTCGATACCTACTTCCCATGCATTCTTACGTTCCGGTTTCAAACTTGGATCGTACGCTTTTGTTGGAACAGACAAGTTATAGATGCTTCCGTTGCTCTGCAGAGTAGTTCCCAAAGTATAACCCTGGTTGATATAGTACGATTGAGTATCGTTACCTACCTGTGCCCATGAAGCACGTACTTTACCCAATGAAATCCATTCCGGTAATTCGAAAGTTTCGTTCAACAACCATGAACCTGAAACTGAAGGATAGAAGTATGAATAGTTACCAGACTGATTGCTGTATACCAATGCAGAAGACCAGTCGTTACGACCTGTTACATCCAGGAACAATTGATTCTTCCAAGATACGTTTGCAGCAAATACGGCAGATAACATCTGCTTGGTTCCGGAGATTTTTGAATCGCCAGTAGAAACAGGGTTTTTGCTATTGCCTAAGAAGTACTGACCCGGTACGATAAGACCACCTTCAGTTTTCACAGCCATAGTCTGAACAAAGTTGTTGTAGTATTCACCACGGATGAAACCACCCACGTTGAAATCGTTCACCGGTTTGTTGAAGGTAAATGTACCCGCAACCGTAGTCTGCTCTTTTGTTGTTTGAGCTAATCTGTAGCTACCACCTTCGTTGGCATAACCTTGTCCTAATTCTTTGCTCTCAGCACGGTTGTAGTAGTAGTTCATGTTAGCTTCAGCCTTGAAACGAACCCAATCGGCCATTTTCACGTTCACTTCCAACATGGGGCGAACAGCTGTTTCCTTCTGGGTATATTCGTTTTCGTAGATGTTGAACCAAAGATCTCTACCCGGTACGCTACCGTAGGTATCACCATAGTTTGTGCTTGCCAAACCACCGTGTTCGCCTAAGTATTTGTTTCTGTACTGATCCGGATTATATGAACGATTGAATGTTCCGCTTGCAAAACCTTCACCAATGTTAGGCTGTGCATTACGGGGTCTTGAATTAGCGAAGCTTACAGATCCTGCGATATCAACGATGTCGCTGATTTTGTGTGTAGCTTTCAACAACATAGACAAACGGTCGAATGAGTTGTTTGGCAATGTTCCTTCTGCGTACTTATATGACAAAGAAGAGAAGTAAGAAGTTTTATCGTTACCACCCTGTACAGAAACGTTGGTGTTGCTGTTGAAACCAAGGTCATACATATCCTTGAAGTTGTTCTTCTGAGCACTGTAGGTACCGATTGTCTTGTCGTACAATTCAATTTCGCTACCGTCAAACTTAGGTCCGTAAGACATACCCCAAGTATCGATCAACGTGTGCTTGCCCTGTGAGTTCAAAACAAACTGACCCAGGTTGTCAAACTTGTAATAGTTACCGTTTGCATCTTTCTGTCCGTAGTCAACATAACCGGCCATTGCACCTTCACCATAGATATTCTGCAGGTCTGGTGTAGCGAATACATGGTCGATACCGATTGTCTGAGAGAAGTTTACACCAAAACCTTTTGATTTACCACCACCTTTAGTTGTGATAACTACCGCACCGTTCAAACCACGTGAACCATAAAGAGCCGTTGCAGCCGCACCCTTCAAAACAGAAACTGTTTCGAAATCGTCCGGGTTAAGGTTCTTCAATTCGTTACCGTAGTCACCTGCGTTTGCAGACCAGTCGGCATCACCAACACTACCGGTTGAGTTGTCAAGAATTACACCGTCTACAACATAGATTGGCTGATTGTTGCCCTTCAAAGTTGAAGCACCACGAATCTGAATCTTAGTAGAACCGAACATACCACCGTCTGAACCGCTGATTTCAACACCCGCAACCTTACCTTGCAATGAAGCAACCGGGTTGATAGTATTGTTCTTCAAATCGTCGCCCTTAAGTTCGGTTACAGCATAACCCAACGCTTTTTGCTCACGCTTCATACCTAAAGCGGTAACAACAACTTCGTCCAATACTTTTGTATCTTCAACAAGTGTTACGTTAAGAACCGGCTGACCTGTATAGCGGATCTCTTGTGTTGTATAACCGATAAAAGAGATCTGAATAGTCTGACCATTAGCTACATCCAATGAATAATTACCGTTGATATCACTAATCGTTCCATTGGTAGTACCTTTTACAATAACAGAAGCTCCTGTAACAGGACCCATCGCATCTGAGATAGTACCTGTAACCTTGTTACCAGCCTGAGGAACGTTTGCTACTTTTGTAAGGATTACATCTTTGTCAACTACCTTGTAAGCAACATCTGTTCCTTTGAACAGCTGATCCAGAATGGCAAATACATCCTTGTTTGTTGCATTTACAGAAACCTTACGATTAACGTTTACAAGCTTGCTGTTATAAAAAAAGTTAAAATCCGACTGATTTTCAATTGTTTCCAGAACATTCGCTACCGTCTGTTCTGACATATTGATTGTTAAAGCCGTATTTTGTGCGTATGACCCTGCTGCGAAAGCCGCATTAATGGATAAGCAAAGAAGAACTAAAGCTATCTTCATGACTTTTGTTATTTTGGGAGGCATTCTGAAAGAATCAGAAAATGCACGAACCGATTGTATATGAAATTTCTTTCTCATATTTTTGTAAGTGATTTAGATTTGTAAAAATATTTCATAAGCAAGTGAACGACCTGATTGTGATATTTTTAGTACGGGAAGATGCTGGTAACGTCTTTCCGTATTTTTTTTATCACGGTCTGGTTTAATCATGTGTATCCTACATAGGCAGACTGTTTTATTTAGTTATACGATTTATAATTAGCTTCTTTTTCTTAATACGATCGTTGTATACTTTACACCTTCACTATCGTCTTTCTCGGACTGGTTTATAGTGTAATTTATATTGGATGATATTTTCAGGTAATCAAGAATCTGCGACAACTGCCGGTTCGAAAAAGTTCCGGTAAAATTGTAACTCCTGATTATAGGATCGGTCACTTCAAATTTCACATTATAGAAATGAGATAATTTCTTCAGCACTTCGGGTAACGGTGTATCCTTAAATACAAGCCGGCCATCCATCCATGCCGTATCAAATTCTGTATCCACAGTTTTAACCATCATATTTTTGGATAGATGATTAAAGTCGGCCTTTTCCGAAGGCTTCAACGACTGCTCAACCATTTTACCACTCTCATTTTTATATAACAATTTTACAGAGCCTTCTACCAAGGTTGTCTGAATATTTTCTTCATCCTGGTAGGCCTGCACATTAAATTCGGTACCCAATACACGGATATGCATATTATCGTCGGCCACACTTACAACAAAGGGTTGTTCTGCATTATGGCTAACTTTAAAGTAAGCTTCGCCCTTAAGTGCGACGCTACGCTCTTTTTCGTCGAAGGGAATAGTATAGGTAAGTGTACTATTTGAATTGAGGTAAGCCGTTGTACCATCCGGCAGATGAATGTGTGTGCGCATCCCCGGATTGGCCTCTACAGTAATGAGCTGCGAAATCTGTTGAGCCGGTTTTTGTACTTTGGTAGCCAGCTTCGTAATAAACACTACCCCCGTAAGGCAAGCTGCAGCAACAGCAATCCGCTGGATCCACATTTTGACCTGTCTGCCCTTCTTACGCTTCTGCATAGACTCGAAAGCGGCATGCGGATCACGCGAGGCAATTCGTTGATGTGTACGTTGAGCAAAATAAATGCGACCAAGCTGAAGAACCGCCTGCTCGTTCTCTTCATTTTCCGCCATCCACTCTTCCACCTGCTTCCGTTCGGACGCAGAGGCTCTCCCCTTTATGTAAGAGAGTAAAAGAGATGCATTGGGTTCTCTTTCATTAACTATTAAATCTGATTCCACCATTTATTTGCTGTTACTGTGTATAAGACAATTTATAAGGGGCTATACCCTAAACATAAAAATAAAATTTTTCACATTATTTTCAATATTGATATTTCGCAATAAAATTATACCTTTGCATCCAAGGTTGGTAAAGAGGGATTTATAATCTGAATGTTATTTGAATGGACGAATCTGCATTGCTTGATGAGCTGAGAAGAGGAAACAATGATGCTTATAAACAGCTGTTTATAACGTATTACTCCCCTCTCTGCGAATTTGCCTCTCAGTATATTTCGGACGATGATGCCGAAGAATTAGTTCAGGAGCTGATGCTTTACATCTGGGAAACCAGAGAATCAATTATAATTGAAAGCTCACTTAAGTCCTATTTATTCACTGCAACCAAACATCGTTGTCTTAATTTTATTAAAAAAAACCAGTACCACGAGCAAGTTCACTCCTCCATCTACGAGAAATTAAAAGACCAGTTTGAAGATCCCGACTACTACCTTATAAACGATCTGACGGAACAGATTGAAAAAGCAATCAATGATTTACCCGAAAACTACAAAGAGACATTCACATTGAGCCGCTTTGGCGAGCAGACCAATGTCCAGATTGCAGCCATGCAGGGCATATCGGTCAAAACCGTCGAATACAGGATCACCCAATCACTGAAAATCCTCCGTGTAAAGCTGAAAGACTACCTGCTGTTTGTGGCATTTCTTTTCTAAGAAAAATACCACTGCCACCTTCCGAAAGACAGCAATGGTATTTTGCGCATATCCATAAAGGCGTTATTATTTCAGCACCTTCTGAATGGCTTTCTGAACAATGCTTTCCATTATCTTGTAGGCCTCCAGTGTGGGATGTACTTCATCATGCGAATATTTGGCTGGAAGTCCGTTTCTCTCGTCCTTCAATGCAGAATGATAATCCACATACACCAGGTTATGCTTATCTGCATAGGCTTTGATCATTTCATTCAGTTTAATGATTTTACCGGCAGGTTCCATTCCTTTACGCCAGCCGAATTCGTAGGCAGGCATTACCGAACAAAGAATCGGGGTAATTTTATTGAACCGGGCAAGTTCGACCATGGAAACGATATTTCCGAAGGCATTCTCCAACGAAATATATCCGTTGTTCTGAGCGATATCGTTTGTTCCGGCCATGATTACCACCACTTTCGGTTTTAAGTTGATCACATCGGTACGGAAGCGGACAAGCATCTCGGAGGTAGTCTGACCACCGATACCTCTGTCTACATAGCCGTTTGAAATAAAAAAGGCCGAATCTGCCGGCCACCAGCCATCGGTGATGGAATTACCCATGAACACCACTTTAGCAGGAACCTTCACATTTTTATTAGCTTCCGCATAACGATTAAACTGAGCCCAATCTTTCACCTGAGCAAATGCCGAAGAGGTAAGCAACACACAAACAGTCATAAAGAACCATTTTCCAACACGTTTCATAATGTATGATATTAATGTATATAAATTAAAGTACTCATAATAGTTAAGAGGATGCAAATGTACTGGATATTTTACGTTTTCTGCACCTTCTTAATTCATTTCCTATGGGTAAGAATAAAAAAAAGGAAACAAAAAGGAGATTCACTCCTCTTTGTTTCCTTCACCTTACAGCGATCGAACTTAGAATTCCACCTCAGCCATTACGGGGAAATGATCCGAAGTGTAACGTCCGTTGGGTTTGTCGTTTATCACCTTATAGGTATTCACACGCATAGGATCAACAACAAAGATATAATCGATGCGGTTGTTCATAGCCGGATTTTCCTTAAAGCCGTTGGTTGTACCGATACTTCCCTGCGGCTCCTGCTTACTTAGCACTCTCGAATCCTTCAAGTTGCCTGCAAGTAAGATTTTAATCGGTTCACTTTCGGGGGTGGCATTGAAATCGCCCGTGGCAAGTACAAAACCCGAACCGGCAATCTCTTTGATCTTTTTCAACAGCAGATGAGATGATTCTCTTCTTGCAACAACTCCCTGATGGTCGAAGTGCGAGTTAAAAAAGAAAAACTCTTTTCCGGACTGGTTGTCTTTCAACTTAAGCCAGGAACAGATACGGTTGCAGCAGGTAGCATCCCATCCCAGTCCGGGTTGGTCGGGTGTTTCGGAATACCAAAAATTACCTCCGTCCAATTTTGTAAAGCGAGCGGTCTTATAAAATATAGCCGAATGCTCACCGGCATCCAGACCATCTTCGCGTCCGCCGCCGAAACAGGTATAACTTCCTATCTCGCTCACTCCGTCCAGCATATGCTTGAATCCTTCCTGCGTGCCGAAAATATCAAAATCATATTTTACAATCAGCTCTTTCACCAGCTCTTTACGATTAGGCCAGGCATTCTGTCCATCCTTTTCCGTATCCATACGAAGGTTATAAGTGGCCACCTTCATTGAACAATTCTTTTTATCCGACTGGGCAGCACTCTCCTCAGCAGAACATCCTGCAAGCAGTAAAACCGTCAGGACAATATTTAAAAACTTTTTCATTTTCTATTTTCTATCATTTAAATTATTCCTGATACTTATTCCCATCCCGGATTTTGAGTGATAGCCGGGTTCTTAACCATTACCAAAGCCGGTATCGGATAGTAATACTGACGACCATCCTCGTACCAGGTTCTCAAATCGTTATCAGACCAGGTTAAATAGCCCGATGTTCCTTCCGACAATCCCTGCTGGGTTCCGGCTCCTACCTTCACCGGAGTACAAGAGGCTGGCAGACCGGTCGGTTTTGATCCTGTATAGAAAATAACATCCGTTGTTCCGTCTTTGTCAAGGTCCATCTGAACATTCAGTGCCGGCACATAAATACCTGTCCAACGCATAGTCATAAGTTCACCCTTCTTCCATCTCTTCAGATCGTTGAATCTGAAACCTTCCAATGAGAGTTCGATTCCTCTTTCCCTGCGAATTTCAAGCAAGGTGGCGTTAGACAGTTCGGGGAAATAGTTTTGTTGCAGATACGGATCTACAACCGTCGGTTTTGTACTTATACCGCCTGTGATACCGGCCCGAGAACGTAATGCCCCGATCGTATTTGCCCAATCCTCGTCTGTAAGAGTTCCTAATTCGGCCTTAGCCTCGGCATAGTTCAACAATACTTCGGCATATCTGAACAAAGGTATAGCATTGGTATTCAACGATCCATCATCATAGGATGTGGGATCCAGACTAAACTTGATTGGCTGATATCCGGTGTAGGAATATCCGTTAAAGTTCGGTTCGGCAGGAACGCCATCACGTTTGTAACCCGGTGTGCGGATTATCTGAGAAAGGCGTGCATCCCGGTTCTGGCATTCGTCGTAGAATGACATCGTTTCGTATCCCGGTTTACTTGTAAACGGTGTTCCGTCGGTAGAAAGGAATGTGTTTATATAGGTACGGATCATGCTGAAGCGGGGACCGTAGGTTCCGGATGTCCAGTACCAGTTGGCGTCGTTCAACACGGCCAGGCTCAAACTGCTGCATGCTGCCAGCATCACTTCGCTTGTAACGGGAGCATCACTGGTGAAAAGTGCCCGGTAGGAGGCTGCTGTTCCTTTAGCTTTATAAAGAGAGTGACCCGATTTTTTCATGACTTCGTTTGCTGCATTGGCGGCTTGTGTAAACCATTCGTTTGCCGTGTTGGTCAGCCCAAGTTCCGTATGGTATTTGCGGAAGGATCCTTCAAACAGACAGATACGCGACTTAAGGGCATAAGCCACCCATTTAGTCACCATTGATCCGTCGCTGCTTGTCGTTGTAATGTTATTGCAGGCAAAATCCAAATCTTCCAATACCTTTGCCATAACCAACGTGCGTGAATCGCGAGGCGCATACAATCGTTCGTCATCAACACCCAGCGGTTCATCAATCCAGGGTACATCACCAAAGCGAACCACCATTCCATAGTAGAAATAGGCACGGAAGAAGCGGGCCAACCCCAAATAGTTATTACGCACACTTTCGCTGACGGTAGAAGTTTGGCAATTTTCTATAAAGTAGTTGATGTTTCGAAGGTTACTCCAACTCCATCCACTGCTAGTTTCGGCAGTATACGCACCTTCTCTGATAAAATCGTTGAAACTGGTTACCGCTCCGTAGTCGCACATAGCATCCTGCCGGTGAGCATCCGAACCGGAAGGCAACATATTATAGAATGAATACGAATACATTTTAAGTCCGCTCTCCGAGCTAAACACCGTATCCTTTGAAACTGCGTCTTGCGGATTCTCATCCAGAGAACAAGATGAGAATAAAGACAATGCTGCTAAAATTGTATATACTATTTTTTTCATGATTAAGCGTTTAAAATGTTACTGATACACCTACACTGATACTTCTCATCACCGGATAATTGTAATTATCTCCGCTGGTTCCGGATGTAAGATCCGGGTCAGATCCGTAGATACTTGCCACATCAAAATCTTTGGTATGTTTATATAGCGGCGACCAGCTGAAGAGGTTCTCGCCAGATAGGTAAACACGGGCATTCTGCATATTTATTTTCGAAATGAAAGACTTCGGCAAATTATATCCGATCTGCAGACTCTTTAAACGGAGGTAAGCTACATTTTGTAAATAACGGGTTTGAGGGGTACTCTTGAGTGATGAGTTATAACCGGCATAGCGCGGCAGGTAGGCATTGGGATTATCTTGTGTCCAATAGTTATCCACATGCCAGGTAGGCATATTATTGTACGGACGGTTGTATTGCCCCCAGAAAAGCGTTTCCGATCCTGGATACCAGTACTGTTTACCTACACCCTGGAAGAAGGCCGATACAAAGATATTATTCCAGTCGGCCGACAGGTTGAAGCTATAGCTGTAGCGAGGCAATTCATTTCCGATAACCTTCTTATCACCATGATCATCCAACGTATTGTTACCATAATCGATCACACCGTCGTTATTCAGGTCTTTCAACTTCACATCTCCCGGATACCAGATTCCTTTATTGGAGGATTTAATCAGTTTCTGAGTGGCATGGTTATCAATTTCTTCCTGCGACTGGAACAAACCTTCGGTTACATATCCCCAGATTTCGCCTACAGTCTGACCTTCGTAATAGTCGCTCAAACTTTTTGTAGAGTTATTGTATCGGTCTATTTTCGATGTATAATCCGATAAAGTGGCGCGCACATCATAATTGAAAGGCTTTCCGGCCAAATCAAAACGATCTCTCCATGTCAACGAAATCTCCCAACCCCTGGTTGTCATATCGGCATAGTTTCCTTTGGGCGAACTGGCTCCGAATACTTCGGGCAAGGTAACACCTACCGTATACATATCGGTTGTTTTACGGACATAGGCATCTCCTGTAAAACGCAGCTTACCCTGCAACATTCCAAAATCAAGACCCACGTTCGTTGTAGTAGCCGTTTCCCAGGTTAATCCTTCCGGTTTTACGGCCGGCGCACTTGAATATTTATTTTTGGCTCCGTTCAACACCCGGTCAGATGTTGAAATGGCAAGCAGTTCGAGAAAGTTATAAGAATCCACGTTACCATTTCCCAGAGATCCGTAAGATGCTCTAACCTTCATGTCAGAGAAAAGATTTTCGTTAACATGCCAGAACGGCTCTTCCGAAATTCTCCATCCAACCGAAGCCGAAGGGAAAAATGCCCACTGCTGATCTGTCGGGAATTTGGATGAACCATCGTAGCGGCCATTCACTTCCAACAGATAACGATCCTTGAATCCATAATTTAAACGGAAGAAACCACCACCGATTCTCCATTTCTCGTATCCTCCGGAAGTAGTGATAGATTCACCCAGTGCCAGGTTGATATTTTTGCTATCTTCCATCAACAAACCATTACGCTGTACATATAAGCTCTTGTAAGTGGATTGTTCGTAGTTGTAACCCACCATTCCTTTAAAATAATGACTGTCCAGGAAGGTCTGTTCATATTCCGTATAGAGGTTCATCGCCAGGTAGTTGGTAGCCCGGACGCTCTCTTTAAGGTCGTTATACTTGGTGCTCAACCAGATGGTCTCATCCTTCACCTTGCTGTAAGGTACCGGTACGCGGATTTGAGTCGAATTATTGTCGGTATTACTGAAGGTAAAGTCACCGTTTACACGCAACTTATTGTCGAGAAACTTGGCAGCAAAGCCTGTTGTATTTTTCAGGATTCTTTTATGCGTATCCAATCCGTTCTTACCATAGATAAAGTCGCCGATCGTATAGGCTCCCGACATGGTAAGTGATCCGTCCGGGTTGAACAGGGGTGACGACGGGTGTCCTTCGTCGGCGATATTACGCCAGATAGAACCACCTTCGCCAACATTCAGCGGGTTATGATATTCCAGGTTTGAATAATCGGTGTTGTTATCAATCCGCAACCAGTCGAACACCTGTAACGACCCTTTGGCTCTTAAGTTCAGCGTATTGTATGTATCTGTATTGTACCGGAACAAACCGTCATACCCGTAATAGCGGCCGCTTACATAATAATTCAGTTTACCGTTGCTTCCGGAAACCGACAAGTTATGATCCTGTGCAAAAGTCTGATCCTTGTACAACTCTTTCATGTAATCGGTATTACCGTAATAGATATACTCGCCGTTGCTGCCTAGTTCGTACTCGTCGGTTATACCCTGCTCCTTGCGTTGCTTAAAGGTATCCAGCCAGGCTGTAGAGAAAGTCTGCGATTTATTGATATTTTTCGGTGTAGCCGAATAGTTGTTCCAAGCGCTGTATGCTTCGTAGAATCTTTCGGAATAGGTGTAGCCATCCGTAACAAAGTCGGGAACGGTTGTAGGAGTCTTAAAGGCAAAGTCGCCGCTGTAGGTAATAGATGTCTTATCCTTATCCGGGGTTTTAGTTGTAATCAATACAACCCCGAACGTACCGCGAGCACCATAGATGGCAGCCGAAGCTGCGTCTTTCAAAACCGAAACACTGGCGATATCATTGGGATTGAGCATGGAAGGATCACCTTCTACACCGTCAATCAGCACCAACGCATCTCCACCCTGACCGATAGAGGTGGTACCACGTACATTGAAACTGGCACTACGTGATGGCTTACCATCTTCCAATGTGATGTTAAGGTTGGGCACTGCCCCCTGTAATGCCTGTGATACATTGGATACGGAACGGTTTTCGAACACTTCGCTGGTAACCTGTTCTACTGCACCGGTAAGGTTCACCTTCTTCTGTGTACCGTAACCCACTACCACAACCTCATCCAGGCGTTTAGTATCTTCCTTTATTACGATGGCAAAACTTGTTTTATTTCCAACAGGAATTTCCTGCGAAAGGTAACCTATATATGAAAACTGGAGGACAGCACCTTCGGGCACTTCCAACGAGAATTTACCGTCTATGTCGGTAATTGTTCCCGAATTGGAACCTTTAACCATCACGTTGGCACCGATAATGAGTTCGCCTCTTTCGTCGGTGACAGTTCCAGTCACCTTCTTCGACTGCTGGTTATTCTGAGCAGAATGTGTTGCTCCCTCTTTTGCTTTTATCAGCACCTGGCGATCCATGATCTTGTAGGTATAACCCGTACCGTTCAGTATCTGGTTAAGTACATCTTCTATGGTCGCATTGGTTGCATTTACGCTTGTTTTTTGGGAAGCATCCACCTGGTTGTTGTTGAAAAAGAAGGTAAATTCGCTTGAACCTTCAATCTCTTTCAGTATCTCCATGATACTGCTGTTCTGTTTTTTGATGGATACCTTATAGCTTTGCGCATAGGTTGATGCAGTAATGCTACAAATCGTAACCATTAAAAAAAAGGTAGTTATTTTCATAATCCTTTTAGTTTTTGTAATTAGGGGGATACAGTAATCCCTAGTCACTTTTTTTTTCATAACTTTGTGATGTTTATAATAAATATTTGCAGGTTACCGGCCTCGACTCCTTTACCTGCGGATGTTTAAAACAGGGGTTGGGGGATGTATTTCCTCCAACTTTTTTACTAAATAAAATTTAAGTCTTTTTACACTTCATCTTTCATATTGATTTTAATTTGATAGGTATTAAACACGCGTCATCCACTTTATTTACTGAAAGCCTAATTTTCTCCCGCAAAGGAAAATAAAAGACATTTCAAATCAATTCCATTCGGATTAAATTTGTTAAAACATGACCATAATGAAGCTTACGTAATCGAAATAGTATTATCATTCAAGGTCCTTCATTTCATGAATCATTCTTTAAATTCATATGCCATCGTATTATATTCAGGTTAAACAAAAAATCATTTCTTTACATACAACTCAAAGTCTTCGCCAACTTTCGTATATTTTACGGGTGAGGAACTGTTCAGGATATACAAGATACGTTCCAGAGATTCATCCCTCACTTTAAAGGTAAACCGGTATTGATTGGCAATATCTTTCTCACACATTATTTTTCGGCCGTACCATTGTTCAAGACGTGGAATTATCATGGACAGCTTCTCATTTTCGAAGCTTAAGATACCCTGCTTCCTCCAATCGGAATATTTACTTGCATCCACCGCCTCGACAATCATTTTATGCGTATCCCTCGAATAGGTCAGCTTTTCGTTGGGTTGGAGAATCAGCTCCGCCTTACTCTGATTTACCTGGGCATTAATTTTAATCTTCCCGTTTAAAAGAATGGCCTCCACATTATTATTCAGGTTATAGCTGTAGATTTCGAAAGCCGTACCCAATGCTGTAACTTTCAAATCTTTTGTTTTTACAACAAATGGATGGCGTGCATCTTTGTGCACATCAAAGAAGGCCTGTCCCTCAAGCTGAACCTCTCTTTCATGTCCTTCAAATTCGGATGGATAAATCAGCTTGCTACCCGGTCCCAGTTGAACGGTAGAACCATCGGGCAGTTGAAGAGATTTAATATTCTGAATACCCGAATAAACAATAAACATGGTGGCATCTTGGGGCTTGCTCATCCATAACCAGGTGAGTGCGCCGATACCTAATATAAGCAATACCGATGCTGCGATACTGTAAATTTTATAGAAGAAAAAGCGGGTAGACTCTTTTCTATCCCAGACTTCCCCTTTTATTTCGGACCAAATGCGCTGGCTGTCGGCGTTATCATGGGTTGCACAGTCCGGAGCAGAAGTCCATTGTTTTTCCAACACCGAGGAGAACGGCACCCCTTCATTAAGACGGTCCCTTTCATCGGATGTCAAGTTATCGTTGAGCAATTTCTTGAGTATATTTTTATCTGTATGCATCTTTTATCCTTCTATATTAATAAATACACATCAGAAGAAGGGTCCCCCTATCCGTCTACAAAAAATTATTGAAATAATAGAAATATAGAAAGAAGCTGCACATTCTTTCTCAGGAAACGGATGGCAGCCGAAATCTGATTCTCTACAGTTTTTTCCGAGATGGCAAGTCTTTCGGCAATTTTCTTGTGCGAAAGATGTTCGTTACGACTCAGGGTGAAAATTAATTTGCGTTGGGGAGGCAATTCCTCTATCAGTTGATCTATGTACTCCTTTAAATTTTTGGCGTCTATTTCTGCCTCCATGTCATAAGACTGTTCCATGGCGGCAAGCATGGTCATTTTATAGAAATTCTCGTTGAAGTTTTTACGGGACTGATTAAAAATAAGATTCCGGGTAATGATAAAAAGGAGTCCTTTAAAGTTATCATCTTCACGAATAAACTCCCTCGATTCCCAGACTTTTACAAAGACCTCCTGTACAACCTCCTCTGCAGCCTCCCTTGTAGTAAGATAAAGTCTGCTGAAATTGTAAACCTGATTCCAATATTCCTTATATAAGATGGCGAAAGATTGCCTGTTACCAGATTTTAAAGTTAACAAAAGTTCTTTTTCATTCATATCTTAATTCTCCATGGCAAATGTAAGCAATTCTAAGAAAAAAGACGATGCAAATCAATAAAACACAAAAAACAACGGATAATTAAGTACCCTGAAGGAGGGCACTCAACTATCCGTTGACTGTTTTTTCAATACAAAGACGGTCACATATCCCCGCCTCTGCAAAATTTGTAATACTCTAGCTCATCAATCTCCGCTTCGGTAAGCACATCGTAATTACCGCCGGAAAGCACAATGATACGGCAGGCAAACTCAAAAAATGCAGCCTTTTCAAAAACATCGTCGAAGTCTCTGCCACATACCACCTGACCGTGACTGGCAAGCAGCACTGCATCGTGATTAACCATCGCATCCACAACAGCTTTTGCCAGGGCCGACGAGCCCGGTCGCATGCTGGGAAGGATCGGGATGGTTCTGCCCAGTTTACAAGGAATTTCGGCTACCACGTTAAAATTGGTCGGCTTGTTCTTCATGCAAGCTACAGCCGTTGCAAATTCGCTTTGAAAATGCAACACCACATTTACATCCTGACGAATCCTGTACACTCCCGCATGAAAGTCGAATTCCATCGAAGGCTTCACTCCATTTATGCATTGCCGGTCCATCATCCTGCAGATGGCCACTTTTTCTTTTTTCAAGTCCCTTAGCCACGACCCTGTTCCGGATACCAACATTTCATTGCCGACCCTCCAGGACAGGTCTCCACTGCTGCACAGCATCCATCTTTCTTTCCCATAGCGCCGTGCCTGCTCAACAAATTTTTCTACATGTTCATTTGTTATCATACTGCAGTTTATTTAAAATAAGAACCATACTGTTATAAATAGAACACATCCCACAGAAAATCAGCTTTAAAATAAGTTATGTTTTTCAACACAGAT
>NZ_JBFWMI010000064.1:0-20235 GCF_050251695.1 Macellibacteroides sp. | reverse complement strand
CTGTGATCCCAAAAATTACAAGGAACTATTACCTCATAACTGGAAAAAGTAATCTAAAAAATTATCTTGCTAAAGCTATAAATAGAATAATACTATTTTATCACACGTACTACACCGAATACTTACTATTGAAAATAATAGAACACAACAGGGAACACACTAATTCATAACATAGAGACCAATAGATCCTCCCTTCAAAAGAAAAAGAATGTCTTATCTCTTAAAATGGATAATAACAGAGGCTCTTCTATAAATTATATAAAATAATTTAGGTCGATAATACACTATAGGCTAACAGCTTACACGCATCACCGCCAAACACTGTGAAATCTATATGCCAATTCGCTTGCTTTATAAGAATATTATCGTACCTTTGCACTCGTTATCCAATAACAAACATATCGCGGAGTGGAGCAGTGGTAGCTCGTTGGGCTCATAACCCAAAGGTCGTAAGTTCGAGTCTTGCCTCCGCAACAGAAAGAATAAGGATCGGTTCACTACCGGTCCTTATTTGTTTATTGCCCCCCATATCTTTATATTTATAAAGAAACAAAAAACAATCCGAACTTTTCAACTGTTTGATTAGAGTAGATCAAATTGGACATCCATCGTTGTCTACATCAATCCTATGAATATTCCTTATTGTTTTACCTTATAAATACTCAACACGAATGAAGATACACGAGTACCAGGCAAAAGAATTATTTGCCGCGTATGATATTCCGGTAAAAAAGCAGATACTATGCCATACGGCCGACGAAGCTGTAGATGCATACTCGCGCTTAAATGTACCTCTGGTGGTATTAAAAGCACAAGTTTTAACCGGTGGACGGGGAAAGGCGGGCGGAATCAAACTTGCCGACAGTCCGGAAAAGGTGAAAGCAAATGCCGAAGCCATATTGGGCATAAAGATTAAAGATATTCCCGTAGACAGAATTCTGGTGACCGAAGCTGCAGATATCAAAAAAGAATATTACATGAGTATAGTCGTAGACCGTAACACAAAATCGGCTTTACTTATGTTGAGCAGCGACGGGGGGATAGATATTGAAGAGGTGGCGCACTCCACTCCCGAACGTATCTATAAATTTCAGATCGATCCGCTATTGGGAACACCCGATTTCTTTACCAGAAAAGTGGCATTTTCATTGTTCACCGATATTAAACTGATCAACCAGCTCAGTCACATTATAAAATCCTTATACAAGCTTATGCTCGAAACCGACGCTTCGCTTGCTGAGATAAACCCCCTGGTTCTAACTCCGGATGATACGCTGGTGGCAGTTGATGCGAAAATGACTTTCGATGATAACGCGTTGTACCGACAACCCCAAATTGCCACCCTCTTTGAACCCACAATAGAAGAGAAGAAGGAAAAAGAGGCAAAAGCGAAAGGCTTCAGCTATGTACACCTGGGAGGAGAGATTGGTTGCATGGTTAACGGAGCCGGTCTTGCCATGGCTACCATGGATCTTATTAAAAGATATAGGGGGAAACCTGCAAATTTCCTTGACATCGGCGGAAGCTCTAACAGCGAAAAAGTAGTGCATGCAATGAAATTGTTATTGCAGGATAGTGATGTAAAGGTGGTTCTAATCAATATTTTTGGCGGAATCACCCGGTGTGATGATGTAGCAAACGGACTTTTAAAGGCCTTCGAACAAATTGATACAGATATACCGGTGGTAGTCCGGCTAACGGGTACAAACGAGGAGCTTGGCAGGGCTCTGCTTAAAGACTCCAAACTGTATGTAGCCAATACCATGAGCGAGGCAACAAGAATGGCTGTTAATCTTGCACTAAAAACCTATTAATCTATATTTAATTATGAGCATTCTTATCAATAAAAATACAAGAGTAGTTGTTCAGGGTATAACCGGCCGGGACGGAGGATTCCATGCCGGAAAAATGAAAGAATACGGTACACAGGTTGTTGCAGGTACTTCTCCGGGTAAAGGAGGCACATTTGTAAATGGTGTGCCGGTATTTAACACCGTACATGAAACGGTACGACTTATGCAGGCCGACACATCCATCATCTTTGTACCAGCCGCATTTGCCTGCGATGCTATAATGGAAGCTGCCGACGCCGGAATAAAGCTGATTATATGCATTACCGAAGGGATACCCACCCTCGATGTGATCAAAGCTTACAATTATGTAAAGTTAAAAGGTGCCTCCCTGATCGGGCCGAACTGTCCGGGACTTATTTCGCCGGAAAAGAGTTTATGCGGCATTATGCCTGCTTCTATATTTAAGGCCGGTGGCGTAGGTGTTATAAGCCGAAGCGGCACACTTACCTACGAAGTAGTCTATCACCTTACAGCGGCAGGAATGGGACAATCTACCGCAGTGGGAATAGGTGGAGACCCTGTAGTGGGACTTCACTACCTGGAACTGTTGTCCATGTTTGAAGAAGACGAAGATACCGAAGCCATTGTTTTAATTGGCGAAATTGGCGGAAATGCAGAAGAAAGGGCAGCGTCTTACATTCAGCACCACGTAACCAAGCCGGTTGTGTCATTTATTGCAGGGTTATCGGCTCCGCCCGACAAACAGATGGGGCATGCCGGAGCCATCATATCCAGCGGATCTGGAAGTGCCAAAGAGAAGATTGCCGCACTCGAAGCAGTAGGTATCCGTGTAGCTCCGGAACCTTCGATGATTCCCGACTTGCTGAAAAGCTAAATTTCCGAAACATAAAAAAAGCCCCTCCGGATAATATCCGGAGGGACTTACTCTATCCGCAACCAGCCTTAGTTAGCGGATTTTTATTTCGCAATTGGATAAATCTTCTATAATTGCCAGCGATTCTACATGAACGCCCTTCTCACGTAAGATTTTTCCTCCGTTTTGGAATGCCTTCTCAATAACAAACCCCATACCGCTCAGGGTAGCACCTGCCTGTTTAATAAGATCGATCATTCCCAAAGACGCATTTCCGTTTGCAAGGAAATCATCAATAAATAAAACATGATCTTCGGCAGTAAGGAAGTTATTGCTGATACATACCGTATAATCCCTGTCTTTCGTAAAAGAATGTACAGTGGTTGTAAGCATGTTCTCCATAGTTTTAGGTTGTTTCTTCTTAACAAAAACAACCGGAAGCTGCATTATAAAACCAACCATTATCGCAGGCGCAATTCCGCTTGCCTCGATTGTTACGATTTTATTGATTTTTACACCCTTAAACCGGTTAACAAATTCCTGAGCTATCTGGTGCATCAGCATGGGATCCATCTGATGATTAATAAAGCTGTCTACTTTCAGAATTCCTCCTTCAAAGCATTTGCCATCTTGAAGTATTCTCTTTTTTAATGCATCCATATTATTCTTTAACTTCTTTTTCTTCTTTAACGTGAATCAGGGCATTTGCTAAAATGGCAGTTAATCCACCTGTAGTGATACCCGATGAGAAGATACTTTTTATAGCTTCCGGAGCCGTTTTCAGGATATCCGGCATTAATTCTACACCAAGTCCGAGCGACAAGCTCACGGCCAGTACCAATGTAGCTTTTCTGTTGATCTGCTGAGAAGAGATGATACGGATACCGGCAGCGGCAACTGTACCAAACATCAATAAGGTTGCACCACCCAGAACAGGATCGGGCATTAAAGAGAATATAAGTCCTACGATCGGGAACAAGCCCAGCAACACCAACATAGCGGCGATATAATAACCAACGTAACGGCTGGCAACACCTGTAAGCTGGATAATACCATTATTCTGTGCAAATATTGAATTGGGGAATGAGTTGAAGATACCGGCCAACATAGAATTGAAACCGTCTGCTAAAACCCCACCTGATACACGTTTCAAATAGCTTTCGCCTTCGATCGACTTACCAGAAATCATTGAATTTGCAGTAACATCGCCGGTTGCCTCGATGGCTGTAATCAAATAAATCAAACCAATGGCAATGAAAGAAGAGATATTAAAGTCCAGTCCGTATTTGAATGGAACCGGGATATTGAACGACCAGATATTTTGAGATGTTACCTGACTGAAGTCCACCTTGCCCATTGCCAATGCTATTCCGTAACCGATACAAAGACCGAGTACGATAGAGCTCATACGTAAATATTTGTTTTTACAGCGGTTGAAGAACAAAACGCTTCCCATTACAACAGCAGCAATTCCTACATGCTCTAAGCTACCAAAAGTTCCGTTATCCATTGCGCCGTATCCACCACCGCAAGATACCACGCCCACTTTAACCAGACTAAGACCGATAAGCAGTACTACGATACCGGAAACCAGTGGAGTAATGATGGAACGCATATAGCGGAATGTACGGCTGATGATCATTTCGATGGGCGAAGCCGCGATACAAACCCCAAAAATAAGCGGAAGTCCGCCCGAAAGTCCCATTGAGATGATTGGGCCGATAAAAGAAAAGCTTGTACCCTGGATACAAAGTAATCCGGCTCCAACGGGACCCACTTTCCTACACTGTATAAAGGTTGAGATACCAGAAGCAAACAATGCCATTGAAACCATAAAACCGGTTGTTTCAAGATCTGTTTTCAATGCCCCGCAAATAATAAGCGGAGGAGTAATGATGGCAACAAAGATTGCCAACAAGTGCTGCAGTGCTGCAAAAAAGGCATCTCTGAAAGGTGGACGATCGTCTACTCCATAAATTAAATCCGCAGGTTTAGCGGGATTGATTGTCTCTTTTGCTGTTTCTGTCTGAGTATCCATTTTTATGATTATTATTAGGTTGTTCGCTCTCGTACGAAAGAGATACACATTTCTCCCTTTCTTAAACGCTTCGTCAATTTAATAAAATAAGGGGCAAAAATACAAAAAAGGAACTATACTATAGTCATAATTCACCGAAATAGAGAAGGAAAAAAATAAACACCGGGTATCTATGTAAAAAAGATAGGGCTACCTATCAACAGGCAGCCCATATCCAATCGTCATCAATTTAACTAATTACAACTGCGGACCTGATGCAATTAATGCTTTTGCATCGTCGTTATCGCAGTATTGCTCAAAATTCTTAATATATTTTGCAGCAAGGCTCTTAGCCTTTTCTGTCCAATCGTTCACGTCGGCATACGTATCACGTGGGTCAAGGATACCTTCAGAAACATTGTTCAATGCTTTTGGAACTGTCAGGTTCAATACTGGAAGAGTAACCTTTTCTGCGTTTTCGATAGAACCATCAATGATAGCATCGATAATAGCACGTGTATTCTTGATAGAAATACGCTTGCCTGTTCCGTTCCATCCGGTGTTAACCAAATAAGCTTTTGCTCCGTGCTCCTGCATTTTAGACACAAGAGTCTTAGCATACATAGTAGGATGCAAAGTAAGGAATGCCTCACCGAAAGCAGGAGAGAAAGAAGGAACCGGTTCAGTGATACCGCGTTCTGTTCCGGCCAACTTAGAAGTATAACCGCAAAGGAAGTGGTACTGAGCTTGCTTGTCGTCCAGGATAGAAACCGGAGGTAATACTCCGAAAGCATCGGCAGACAAATAGATGATTTTCTTAGCGTGACCTGCTCTTGAAGGAAGAACGATCTTGTTGATGTGATAGATAGGATAAGAAACACGTGTGTTTTCTGTCTTTGATCCATCAGCATAGTCAACAGAACCATCTTCGCGAACTGTTACGTTTTCAAGCAAAGCATCACGTTTGATAGCCTGCCAGATATCTGGTTCGTTTTCCTGGCTCAAGCTGATAACCTTAGCGTAGCAACCACCTTCGTAGTTAAATACACCGTTGTCATCCCAACCGTGCTCGTCGTCACCGATAAGGTAACGTTTCGGGTCGGCAGAAAGAGTTGTCTTACCTGTTCCTGAAAGACCGAAGAATACAGCTACATCACCATCTTTACCAACGTTGGCAGAACAGTGCATAGAAGCCATACCTCTTAGAGGCAGGTAGTAGTTCATCATAGCGAACATACCTTTCTTCATTTCACCACCGTACCATGTACCACCGATGATCTGAAGTTTTTCAGTCAGGTTGAAGCATACAAATACTTCTGAGTTCAAGCCCTGCTCTTTCCAGTTCGGATTGGTTGTTTTTGAAGAGTTCAATACAACGAAATCAGGTTCGCCGTAGTGTTCCAGTTCATATTGTGAAGGACGGATAAACATGTTTGTCACGAAGTGAGCCTGCCATGCAACTTCCATAACGAAACGTACTTTCATACGTGTGTCTTCGTTTGTACCGCAATAAGTATCAACAACGTATAATTTCTTTGCAGAAGAAAGCTGTTTCAAAGATAATGCCTTCAAATCATTCCAAACTTCGGTTGAAACTGGCTTGTTGATTGTGCCGTCCCACCAAATTGTATCTTCAGTAGTTGCATCTTTAACGATGTATCTGTCTTTAGGAGAACGACCGGTAAAGACACCTGTGTCTACTGCCACTGCACCTGTGTTTGTCAGTTTTCCAACTTCGTAACCTTGGTTACTTGGATCAGTTTCTGCCTGGAACAACTGCTCATAAGAAGGGTTATGAACAATTACAGCATCCGCTACAATTCCATACTTACTTAAATCTAAATTTGCCATTTACAGTAAATTAATTTGATTAAATTATCTAGTTCTAACTCGCTTTCAACTCGTAAAACTTACGGTTACAAATATAGAACATCCTTGCGCCACTATTGTTACGCAAAATATGATTGTTGTTATGGAATCTGATACAGGAAGGACTAAAAGGTGTTTTTTAGCATCTTTTATAGAATAGCTTGAGACTTAATTTCTATTTAAGGCTCTCCCTTAATTGGGAAGGTGTCATTCCAAAATGAGTCTTGCAATATTCGTTGAAATGAGCCGGGGTGGCAAAGCCATATTCGTCCATAATATCCTTGAAAGCAACATTCTCAATAGATATCTTATACTTTATATGTTTTGACTTTTGCTTTAAAATCCATTGGTAAGCCGATTCGTTAAAATGCGCTTTGAACTTTTTACGAAAGGTGGATACATTATAGCCTCCTAATCGTGCAAATTCATCTATACTTTCAACTTTAAGATAGTTAGCCATTACAAAACTTTTAAAATCCACACTTTTACCTATCAGGGGGTAAAAGAAGGTTGCATTCTCAAGACGCGTGTAATATAACCTGAAAAGGACAAAGATCTCGGACTGCTTCGCCTGGAACAGATGGCTGCATCGTACCCCATCGTCCAGATAGCTTACAAACAACTCCAGGAAATGATCCAGCGGCGGACGGATTGCCAGGGGCTGAAACCGATAGGCAATGGTATCGCTTAAGGGTGCCAGCGATTCCATCATGGCCTTATCGCATATGTTGAGCGGATTTTCAAAAGAATGGTTGATAATCAGGCTGGCTTCAAGCGTCTCTCCCGTAAATGAAGCGGATTTGGGAATAAACACCATTTCACCGGCTTTAAATATCCGATCATGAAATTCATTACAAGAAATCTTAACAGAGCCATTTAAAATAAAGAAAATATGATTGTGATCAATAAGCTCTCTATTTAAACTTTCTCCTTCTGTTAAATCCCATTTTGTAAATCCAATTTCCTGATCGGATACATACTGATCAAAACTTTTATATCTTTCGTTGTACAATCTGTTCATGTGCTGTCATCTTTCGCAATTTCAGCCGAAAGATAGCATATTTTCGTCGTACATTAATCTGTTTTGAGCTATTTTTGTGCGTCAATACGGTTATTCAGACAACGAATATGGTCTGTTCTCGCCCTTAAATATCCTCTGTTTATTTGGTTGAGACGACATTTCGAAAGTAAGCTCTCCCCCATTCATTATATCTTGTTGCCCGATAAAAGCTTTATGGTAAGGTTTTCCGTTAAGTTTGACCGATTTCACATAACGGTTCTTGTCGCTCACCTTATCGGCTTTTATAACCAACTCTTTTCCGTTTTCAAGCGTAAGCTTCATATAGGGTAGATAGGGTGCTCCTATTACATATTGATCTGTACCCGGACAAACAGAATAAAATCCCATGGCAGAAAGTACATACCACGCAGACATTTGTCCGCAGTCGTCGTTCCCACAAAGTCCGTCGATATTATTCCGGTACATCCGGTTCATGATTTCCCTGATCCAGTACTGGGTTTTCCAGGGTTTGCTGCTCCACATATACAAATAAGGGATATGGTGACTCGGTTCGTTACCATGTACATAAGTACCCAATAATCCTTCGCGGGTTACATCTTCTGTGTGGGCGAAGAACTCGTCCGGCAAATGCATGGAGAACAACGAATCAAGCTTATTGATGAAACGGCTGTCGCCTCCCATCATTTCGATCAGCCCGTTTACATCGTGGGGTACATAAAACGAGTAGTTCCATGAATTACCTTCAATAAAACCTTCGCCATGGGTGTTGAGCAGACTGAACGCCGGCTTCCAAGTGCCGTCTGCATAACGGGGACGGGCAAAACCCAGCTCTTTATCAAATAGATTACGGTAACTCAAAGCTCTCTTTTTATACTCGTCGGCTACCTTTTGGTTACCCATAGATTGAGCCAACTTATAAATAGTCCAGTCATCATATGCATATTCCAATGTAATGGAAGCGGCTGATGCACTCTGGTCGAAGGGAACATACCCCAGTTTCATATACTCATCGGTATGATCGTAATAGGGTATCGATGAGCTGCTGATCATTGCTTTCAACGATTGGTCTTTATCCACAGGCAATCCTTTGGCGATTGCGTCCGACAAAACGGAGACTGAGTGATACCCGATCATACACCAATTTTCATTTCCCATATGACTCCATACAGGCAATGCTTTGTGCACACTTTGCTGACTGTGGGCTATCATCGATTTCACCATGTCCGCATTACGTTCACGGTTGATGATATTGAACAATGGGTGCAATGCCCTGTAGGTATCCCAAACAGAAAACACCGTATAATTCATAAAATCTTTTGTCTGATGTACCGCCTGGTCTACCCCCCTGTACTGCCCGTCCACGTCGGCATAAACCGATGGATTGATGAGGGTGTGATACAGAGAAGTATATAACATGGTCAGCTTATCCTTATCTCCATGGGCTTCGATAACTGACAATTCCTTATTCCACTTCTCAGCGGCCTGGATTGTAAGTTCGTCGAAAGTCCGGCCGGAGGCTTCTGCTTCCAGGTTTTTAAGTGCTCCCAAAGTACTTACTCCGGAAAGTGCCACCTTTATTTCCAAAGGTTTATTGTCGGAATCATCAAACTCGAAATACGAAACGACTTTCCGTCCACCTATCTCGGGGAAATTCTCATTCACCTTAAACCGACGCCAAAAACCATTATAGGCAATCTTCTGCTTGTCTTCATACCCATACTTCTTGATGGATTTTGAAAAAGAGATTGCAAAGTAGGTGTAATTCACCCGGCTCCAGCCATTCGTTATGCGATATCCGGTCAGCAGGGTATCATTCTCTACCCGTAAATTTGCCCATAAAACCTTTCCGTCGTAATTATAAATGGCGTGATTCAGGTCTACTATTATTTTCTGGGAAGCCCCCCGGGGGTACGTATATTTATGAATACCCACACGTTCGGTTGTGGTGAGCTGTGCTTTAATCGCATCATCCGATAGCATCACCTCGTAATAACCCGGACGGGCAACCTCTGTATTGTGACTGAATCTGGATCGATATCCACTATCAGGATCGGAAGCCGTTCCCGGATTGGTCTGCAATGGTCCGGTAAATGGCATAATTAAGATATCTCCCAGGTCCGAATGCCCCGTTCCGCTTAAATGGGTATGACTGAATCCAACAATGGTGCTGTCTTTGTATTGATATCCGGCACAATACTCGTAGGCACGTGGTTGGTAGACACCGTTTACATTATGGGGAATGGTATCCGTATCCGGACTTAGCTGTACAATACCATGAGGTACGCATGCTCCGGGAAAGGTATGCCCCATACCATTGGTTCCAATAATAGGATTAACGTAATCGGCCGGTTTTACCTGAGCCATTACAGGAAGAGAGAGCAGGCAAAGAAGTAAATTGCATGCTGTAGTTTTTTTAATTCTCATTTGAATCTGAACTGTTATGATGATGATAGATTGACACTTTCAGGTTAAATCTTATATGAGACGCGTAATCCGGCCATAACCACTATACGCCCGTCCAACATTTAACTTAATATAACATTCTAAATCTTGCCGGATTTGGTATTCGTTGGCGAATACGGTTAACAAAAAAGAGAGGGTAAACTTACGTATCACCCTCTCTAATTTATTGTATTGCCGGTTGTTTTATTTTAATTTTGGATATAAGATAAAAAGGTACACCGTACAAATTGCCAGAATGATTACAGCTCCCAACTGCGAACCGATGGCATCTGATGTAATTCCCATAAGCAATGGTAAAACGGCTCCTCCAAAAATACCCATCATCATCAAGCCGGACACTTCATTGCTATTTTCCGGCTGAAGTTGAAATGCCTGAGAGAATAGGATGGAAAAGAGGTTTGAATTACCGAAACCGATCAGTCCTATACACAGGTATATATATACAAGCTTATCCACTACAAGCAGACCACCAATGGCAAGGGCCACGCCGACAATACTTATTAAAAAGAATTTCCTGGGGGCAAACCTCGCCAGAATGAAGGCACCGCCGAAACAACCTATCGTACGACACAAGAAATAAAGACTGGTTGCATAACCTGCATCAGCCAACGTCATTCCTGTCCGCTCCATTAGAATTTTGGGAGCGGTGGTATTAATACCCACATCGATACCTACATGGCACATTATTCCTATAAAGAGCATTAAAATAGATTGGTTTCCCAATAGTGAGAAACATTGAGAGAATGTGGATGTCTTCCCGTCTGTTTTCTGTTCCTCTACAGACGTAAACAACAACCAGAAAGCGGCAATAAGTGAAATAGAGGCAAAGATAGGGTACAACATCCTCCAGTTACCAAACTCCACCACTGCCCAGGCTGTAATTATCGGAGCAAGGAATGAGGCAATCGCCTTGAAAAACTGACCCAGGGTAAGGCTGCTTGCAAGCAGGTGACCGCTTACCACATTAGACAGCAATGGGTTTAATGACACCTGCATCATGGCATTGCCTATTCCCAACAGGGCAAAAGATATCAACATCATGCTATAGTTGTACTCGATCAGCGGAACCAACAACGAGAGGAATGTTACCAGGACGCTGATTATAACCGTTTTTCGTCTTCCTATCTTATTCATCAGCATTCCCGTAGGAACAGAACAGACCAGAAACCAAAGAAAAACCATCGATGGCAGCAAATTAGCCATCGTATCAGACAAGGTGAAATCCTCTTTTACATAATTGGTCGCAATACCTACCAGATCTACAAACCCCATTGTAAAAAAGGTAAACATCACAGGAACAAGCAAGGTTAACGATTTTGTGTGTTTCATGGCCTGACTTTATTTGAATATTGTTTTGAGAGATTCTTCAAACTTTGAAATATCTTCATCCGTTGTATCCCAGGAGGTGACTAATCGAGCTTCATTCCTCTCCTCGTTCCACATATAGAAGTAGTATTCTTCTTGCAGCTTACGCAGTGCTTCGGTTGGAATGGTAAAGAACAATGCATTAGATTCAACCTTTTGTGTGAAGACAATCCCGGGATATTGTTTGAGTATATTTGATAATTTAATTGCGGCAGCATTGGCTTTTACGGCATTCTCAAGCCATAAATCATTCTCAAGATATGGGATGAACTGAGCAGATAAATACCTCATCTTGGAAGCCAGCTGAGCTGACTGTTTTCTGAAATACATTAAATTTTCAGCAATTTCGGGCGAAAAGGCAATAACGGCTTCCCCCATCATCATTCCATTTTTGGTGCCGCCGAAACTAAGTATATCTACCCCCGCATCTACGGTAAGTTGCTTCATCGAGCGCTTCAGGTAAGCGCATGCGTTGGCTAAACGGGCACCATCCATGTGCAGGTACATAGAATGTGCATGAAGCAAATCGGCAATGGCTTTAACCTCGTCGATCGTGTAAACCGTACCTAACTCCGTTACCTGCGAAATATATACGACCTTGGGTTGCGAATGATGGCAAACACCAAAATTATGTAATCTTGCTTTAATTAGTTCCGGTGTCAGTTTACCATCCGAAGTAGGGATAGAAACCAGGGCACATCCGGTCATCCGTCCCGGTGCTCCGCATTCGTCCACGTTGATATGTGCGGTTTCGGCACAAAGGATCGAATTAAAAGATCTTGTAACAGCTTGTAAGGCGACCGAATTTGCCCCTGTTCCGTTGAATACAAAAAAAGGAGTCGCCTTTTCTCCAAATACTTCTTTCAACTTCTTCTCAGCAGCATGTGTCCAGCTATCGTCTCCATAACCTACAGCATGATCTACATTCGCTTTTAATAGAGCATCCATAACCAAAGGATGAACGCCGGAATTGTTATCGCTAGCAAAACTTCTCATTATATTTTTTTTATGCAAAAGTAAATAATAAATAAAATAGGAACCCTAATTTTTCGCTTAAAGAAAAAGGGGGTTGAAAACTTGTTTCAACCCCTCTGTTTTATCCTTCGGCCGAGATCAGCCGATATAGGTTTCCAATAATTTAACTCCATTACCAACCGGAGAAAGAGTAACCTTCTGCGTGTCTGCCGGAACCAATACAGTCTGGCCTTGCTTTAAAGAAATTTTGTTTCCTTTATCGTCCAAAAGCTCGCAGGCTCCTTCCATACAGATATAAACTACAAACGAATCAAGCGAAGCAAAATCGCGATTCAGCTCGTTGTCGAGTTCCAGAAGATTCGTTGTAAAATATTTGCAACTTGCTAACGACACAGACTCATTTCGTTTGGGAGTATAGCTGGTACGATAATCCGGATACAGAGTGTAATCAATAGCATCTTTAGCCAGTTCGGTATGAAGTTCGCGACCATTTCCCTGTGCATCCCTACGATCGTAATCGTAGATACGATAGGTGATATTGGATGTCTGCTGAATTTCTGCAATAAAACATCCGGCCCCGATCGCATGAACACGACCCGCCGGCAGGAAAAATACATCTCCTTGCTTCACATTATACTTTTTCAATACATCCATGATTGTATTGTCATTCACTCTTTTCACATATTCTTCCGAATCTATTTGCTGAGAGAAACCGGAATATAGAATAGCATCATCCGAAGCTTTAACTACATACCACATTTCTGTCTTTCCGAATGAATTGTGTCGTTTGGCGGCCAATTCATCGTCCGGGTGAACCTGGATGGATAAATGATCACGGGCATCAATAAACTTGATAAGCAACGGAAATGTAGTTCCAAAAGAATCCATCACTTTCTTACCCAACAGCTTATC
This sequence comes from Macellibacteroides sp., assembly GCF_050251695.1. NCBI lineage: Bacteria > Pseudomonadati > Bacteroidota > Bacteroidia > Bacteroidales > Porphyromonadaceae > Macellibacteroides > Macellibacteroides sp. Next base: position 6,946 of record NZ_JBFWMI010000064.1, on the reverse strand, counting down.
TCCATAGGTATTTATTAATTCTTCCAGGCTTTTACCGGCTAAAGAACCTTCGGCCACTACCGAAACATTACCTTCCACGTGAGATAATTCCCAACTTTCTCCTATACCATCTTGCAAAGGTTCAATTCCCTTAAAGGGACAAATATCGGCTCCTCCCCAAATAACACTTTTCAGGATAGGTCTAAATGTAACTGGATACAACATATATTTATTAACTTTTACTATTTTACCGGTTTAACTTTACGCAACACCATAGCGGTTCGTGCCGGTATATATAACTTCAACCACTCTTTCTTTTCTTTTTTGTACAACGGATCAAAATGAGTAAAATGCCTAATTGAGTCGTCCGTCAGTCCGAAACCACCAAATTTTAGGGAATCCGAATTCAATATAACCTCGTACTCTCCTTTTGGCGCAAGAATCCCGTAATCAGAATAAGAACGGGTAGGACTGAAATTAAACACAAATATCAAATCTTTCCGCTTGTAGGCCAGCGTCTGATCGGCATCACTATCCCATAACTTTTCAAGGGGTGTTTTCTCAAAATTCTTTATGCTTGTTATCGCTGCAAGCATTTCCTTGTCGAAGTCACCCAAATAATGATACTTAAGATCCATATTGTCCACTAAATCCCACTGTCTGCGTGCATACTTGTGAGACCAGCCATTTCCTTCGCGCGGGAAATCGATCCACTCCGGATGACCGAATTCATTTCCCATAAAATTAAGATAGCCGCCATTGATGGTAGAAGCTGTAACCAGACGGATCATCTTATGCAAAGCAATCCCACGCTCAACAACCATATTATGATCGTTAACCTGCATATGCCAATACATGGCAGCATCGATCAGGCGGAAGATGATTGTCTTATCTCCTACCAAAGCCTGATCATGACTCTCGGCATAGCTGATTGTTTTTTCATCTTTGCGCCGGTTGGTCGTTTCCCACCAGATAGCTGAAGGATGCCAATCTTCGTCTTTCTTCTCTTTTATCATCTTGATCCAGAAGTCGGGGATATTCATAGCCATACGATAGTCAAATCCATAGCCTCCGTCCTCAGACAGCACGGCCAAACCCGGCATACCGCTAACCTCTTCGGCGATAGTTATCGCATGGGGATTCACTTCATGTATCAGCCTGTTTGCCAAAGTGAGATATGCGATAGCATCTCCATCCTGATTCCCGTTATAATAATCGGCATAGGATGAAAAGGCCTCTCCCAACCCGTGACTGTAATACAGCATCGAGGTTACTCCATCAAAACGGAATCCGTCAAATTTGTACTCGTCCAGCCAAAACTTGCAGTTAGACAACAAAAAATGAAGCACTTCATTCTTTCCATAGTCAAAACAAAGCGAATCCCATGCCGGATGTTCCCTGCGGGCACCCTCATGAAAATATTGGTGGGTGGTTCCATCAAAGCGGCCCAGACCTTCTGTCTCATTTTTCACAGCATGAGAATGCACAATATCCATGATAACAGCAATTCCATAGGAGTGAGCTGTATCAATCAACTCTTTCAGCTCCTCGGGAGTTCCAAACCTGGACGATGCAGCAAAGAAACTGGAAACATGGTAGCCGAACGACCCATAGTATGGATGCTCCTGAATGGCCATAATTTGAATTGCATTGTATCCGGCCTTGTGAATACGAGGCAACACATTTTCACGGAATTCGGTATAACTACCTACCGTTTCCTTACTGGTGCTCATTCCTATATGGCACTCGTAAATCAACAGAGGGGTCTTGGATGGAACAAATTTCTTATTTTTAAACACATAAGGTACAGATGGGTTCCAAACCTGTGCGGAAAAGATTTTTGATTCGGTATCTTGAACTACTCTCCTGCACCATGCAGGAATGCGTTCGCCCGCTCCTCCATTCCATTCTATCCAGAGTTTATATAAATCTCCATGATGAAGGGCATGCTCCGGAATAAAAATCTCCCAAACACCCGAACCGATGTTATTCAGTTTATATGCCGGGTCCTTTTGCCATCCGTTGCAGGTACCTATAAGATAGATACATGTTGCATTAGGGGCCCATTCTCTAAATACCCAGCCATCCGAAACTTTATGAAGTCCAAAATACAAATAACCTGTTGCAAAAGAAGCCAACGAGCAACTCCCGTTATTTGTCAACACGTTTTCTTTTTCAATCGTATACTGGTGACGGCCTGCAATTACCTTTTCAAAAGGAGCAAGCCATGAATCGTTTTTTATCAGATTAAGAAATTCCATAGAAGGATTCCATATTGGTTGTTTTGCAAAGATAAAAAAAAAACGGACACCTTGTATTTATATATATTTTTCTTACTTTTGCAAAAACGGGTTAAATGATGAGTAAAGGAGCGAAAAGTTTTACTTTTTACATATTGATGATTCTCGTCTTCGGTTCGCTGATGTATCTCATCGCCAAAGAAGGTGAGACCTATCAGATTGACGGCGCACTGAATTCTATATCAGAAAAACCTACCGATCTTTTGAGTGGATTCGACACATTCAAAAAACTGGTGTTACACCATACCGAAAGTCCTCTGGGTATTCTTCTTTTACAGATTATTACAATCCTGATAATTGCCAGAGCGTGCGGATGGTTATTCCAGAAAATGGGACAACCTACTGTTATCGGCGAGATTGTTGCCGGAATACTTCTGGGACCATCGGTTTTAGGAAACCTGTTACCGGAGGTATCTTCTTTTCTTTTCAGGCCAGAATCACTTGCCAACATAAATATTCTAAGCCAGTTTGGTTTAATTCTATTTATGTATGCCATCGGTATGGAATTGGATTTGATGGAGGTGAAAAAGAAATTACGGGAAACCCTGCTGATCAGTCATGCCAGTATTGTGATTCCATTTTTCCTGGGTATGCTTGTGGCTTATTTTATGTATGAAAGTTATTCTTATAAATTCACCCCTTTTTTGTCATTTGCTCTATTTATAGGAATATCAATGAGTATAACCGCTTTTCCTGTTTTAGCACGGATTATACAGGAAAAAGGTCTTACCAGGTCTCACCTGGGAACAGTCTCTTTGGCTAGTGCGGCAAACGGAGATATTACTGCCTGGTGTCTGCTTGCGGTGGTTGTAGCTGTTGCACAAGCTGGAAATATGTTAAGTGCCACGTATAACATATTATTCTCCGTACTCTATGTATTAATCATGTTTTTTGCTGTCCGTCCATTTTTTGCAATGATAGGTAATATTTACCACAACAAGGAGGTGGTAAACAAGGGTATGGTGGCATTTATTTTCCTTTTCCTTATCCTTTCGTCGTTCCTGACCGAGGTTTTAGGTTTACATGTGCTTTTCGGTGCCTTTATTGCAGGCGTTGTTATGCCTTCAAATTTAAAATTCAGGAAAATAATGTCTGAAAAGGTTGAAGATATATCCTTAACCCTTCTTCTTCCATTGTTTTTTGTATCCACGGGATTAAGGACTGAGATCGGACTACTTAATACACCTCAATTATGGGGGACCTGCCTGGCTATTATATTAGTAGCCATTGTCGGGAAATTTGGAGGAGCTTTATTTTCAGCACGTTTTGTTGGCGAAAGCTGGAAAAACAGCTTGTATATCGGGGCATTAATGAATACCAGAGGATTGATGGAGCTTATTGTCCTTACCATCGGATATGAAATGCAAATATTACCTCCGGCGATTTTTGTGATGCTTGTATTAATGACTCTTGTCACAACCTTTATGACCACCCCTCTGATCTCATTTATCGACTTCTGTTACCGGACGAGAGAAAAGATTATTGAAAATAAAAAAGCAGGTACAGTGTCAGGCGTATTTAAAGTACTGCTTTCATTCGGAAGAGCCGGGAATGGTCAGATTATGCTGGATGTTGCCCATCAAATGTTTTCAAAAGGGAAAAATCATTTGGAAATTACAGCATTACATTTAACGGTCGGATCGGACGTAAACCCTCTGCATGCGGATAATTTTGAAGAGGTAAGCTTTGGGCCAATACTCTATGGAGCAAAAAAACTGGGTATACCTTTGATTACCCGTTATGAAGTATCAAATAATGCCGGTCAGGATATTTGTGATATTGTAAATGAAGAGGGCTACGATTTCCTTTTGGTAGGCGCAGGAATTTCCATGTCTGACGCCCCGGACGATGTTGCTGCCAACAAATACCGGGCAACGTTCTATAACCGTTACTTTAAAAAGCTCAATGCCCCTGAATCATGGTTCTATCCGGGAGGATTGCTGAAGGACAAGACTAAAATGTTTATCGAACAGACCAACTGTCCTGTAGGAGTGTTCGTTAACAGAGGGTTTGTAAAGGCAACCAACGTATTGGTTACGCTGACGAATGTGGAAGACTTATTCTTACTCGAATATGTACATCGTTTGGTAAAAGCCACCCACGGATCGGTGGGGATTGTAAGTAATCCGCCCAATAGTGAGGAGGAGTCGGTTATGACAGAAAGCATACAAAAGTTTATTTTTGAAACGAAACATGCAACCCTACTCCCGGAGAAGAAACTATCGGGAGATATTCTTGCAAAATTTAATTTCATGCTTATAAGCTATCCAACATGGAACATTCTTTGTGAAACCCGTAAAGACGCGCTCCAAAAGATGCCTTCAACTTTGATTCTGAATAAAGCTTCTAAATGATATCCTTCGGGTATGCTTTTCCCTTTGGGTATACTTTTTCACTGCAGATTTAACCGGCTTATTTATAATCGAGCCGGGAAGTTACTCTGGTTTCGGCAGGAAAATCTTCCGGTACTTTGATTGTAACCTTACCTGTTGCAGCCCACTCAGCACCGCGAAGGAAGGTAATCTGAAAACCGGTACATTGCATGGCGGGATTATTTTCGAGAGACTCACCTGCATGTCCCAACATTGTATGGAAAATACGGGCTTTTTCGTAATTAACCGTAAACATCAAAGGCTCTTCTCTTCCGGATCCATTGGTTGACTTATCAGAATAGGCTGTAAACAGAATATCTTGAATATTCCCAGGACCACGCATCCTGTCATACAATTCATCTGTAGCATGTCTCCATTTTTTTGGAAGTCCTTTCATTATAGGATGTACCTCGTCTCGGGCATTCAATACGTATTCATGCTGTTTGCCATGGGATCCACCAGGCCCCGGAGCACTATCTTTAATCAACTTTCCGTCCAGCCAATATACATAGGGACCAGATTTTTCATCCCGGCCTTCCCATCCGCCCAAGGCACATATCTTATTGAATTCGGGCCAATTGGAAAAGGCATTATCGGCAGCGTGGTAAATTACTATTCCCCCTCCGTTACGGGCAAAAGATATAAAGTTTTGCTTGGTCGCTTCAATCCATGAGTCTCCGTTATAGTCCACCACCACCAATTGGTAAGCTGAAAAATCGGGGCTGAAAGAAGACATATCTTCTCCTGCTGCGGGAGAAACAGCAACGTCTACAACAAAACGTCCGGATTGCTCCATTATTTTTTTCAAAGCCACATTGCTTACCTGCCAATTATGGTTGTTCTGGCCGGTTACTATCAACGTTTTAATAGGCTTTTTCCCAGAAACCGATCCTGCCAACAGAATAAAAGCAAAAACACAAACTAATTTGTAAAGAATAGGGTACTTCATAACAGCTCAAATTTTTGAATATAGATATACAAAATTAGTTTAATAGAATTGAAAAATGTATTTTTGACCACAAAATAATAAGATAATATCATATGTTATATAAGTATGCAGTATTATTTCTTCTCATTACACTTTCTGCAGGAGTTGCGAAAGCCGAAAGTTCGGGAGATGAACCCTGGCGTGAAGAAATGAAAAAGCTCATCTATTCTTCAAGATACTTCGGTCCGAATGCGTTACCCATCCCAACGATGCACTCTGGCAGTGTAAGTAACCGATGGGAAGTTGAAGTACGGGGCGAATACCATCGTTACTCCGGAGATAAAACAAAAAACTGGTACGGTAGATTATACATTCCATTGGTGAATAACCGTGTTGCCGTTGAGGTTAGCTGTACCCTTGAAACAGAATTTGAAACTACGCAGGAAACCAAGGCTGAGAGGTTTGCAGCTGGTACCAAAAACTGGGACAATATACTGGGAGATGTTATTATCGGGACTCATTACCAAATTCTGCGAAGTGAAAAGTGGGTTGATCTGGTTGGAAGGATGTACATCCGCACAGCTACCGGGCAACGACTCGCTTTAGCACGTTACACAGACGCGGCAGGTTATTGGTTTGATCTTACTTTCGGTAAAGATCTGCTTAAATCTACAGACGGAACGGCATCACTCCGTGTTCATGGGATGGGCGGATTCTATTGCTGGATGACAAACAGCCTGGTCCACAGGCAAGACGATGCCTACTCTTATGCAATCGGCCTCACCGGTAAATATAAAAATCTGATGCTGCAAACTGACTATGCAGGTTATACGGGATATGAGAATAACGGGGACCGCCCCCGCGTATTACGCAGCAATCTGAGTTACGAGTTGAAAAAGAATATTCTATCATTCAAATACTCACACGGAATGAGAGATAATCTGTACGATTCCTATTCCATTGGATACATCCGCTGCTTCTAATAAATACATGAGGGTGTGTCAAAATAGGCACACCCTCGTTTTATGCACAAAGGTCGAACTTTCCCAAGCTCGGCCTTTGCTATTTCCTAGAGTTTTTGTAACTTTAGGTTTTCAAAATTCATATGACAAAGTTACATTTTCGCCCGTATATATCCAACCAAACGCTTCTTTTTCCGAGCCGGATTGATGAAGATATTGCTGAAGATGACCCTGTGCGGGTTGTCAATGCCCTGGTTGATAATCTTGATCTTGATAAGATTAAGGCTCTTTATAAAGAATATGGTCGTAGTCCCTATCATCCGCAGATGATGCTCAAGGTGATTATCTACGCCTACATGAACAACGTTTATTCCTGTCGCAAGATTGAGAAGCTGCTTCTTCGCG
>NZ_JBFWMI010000063.1:0-20556 GCF_050251695.1 Macellibacteroides sp. | reverse complement strand
TGTAACTTTGTCATATAAATTTTGAAAACCTAAAGTTACAAAAACTCTAGGAAATAGCAAAGGCCGAGCTTGGGAAAGTTCGACCTTTGTGCATAAAACGAGGGTGTGCCTATTTTGACACACCCTCATTTTTCATTAATAATAAGATGATAATTATCAAACCAAAAGATATAAAGTATAAACGGATTCTTCAGTACCCACTCAAAACAGCGAATAGGTAAGCTTTGCCACAAAGTTGCCGGTCCACATCAGATTCTTTGGATCATCTTGTTTTGGTTTGATATTATCTGTATATCTTAAACCGAGATTGGCATTCAGGGCAAATCTGAATTGGGGAGAAATATAATAATATAAATCAACAAACGCACCTGTATACGATGTCAGAAAGGTATACTTATCGTTGGGTTCAGGTGTATCTTTATAGGTTCTTTGACCCCAATAAAGACTCTCATCAAATCCAAAATTCACATTGGTCCGCGATGTGGGGTAATACCCTAAAGTGTATCTTCCATTGAGTCCCATATCCACCATATGGGAGGTGTTATCAGAAGGTAAATTTATTTTACTATGCCAATAACTTCCGGAAGCTTCTGCCCATATACTCTGCTGCCAATATAAATTCAAAGGTTTTTCATTTTCGTACGAGAGTTTCGCAGTAACACCTGTACCTGTTAATTTTACGGATTGAAGATCGGATACATTATTATAGTTGCGATGATTAATAAACGGAGTTAATCCCACTTTGTAAACCGTACCCGATCCCCGGCTGAAAAGATCTCCGTACATCCAATAATCATATAAGGTAGTAAAGTAAGGAGCTCCACCGGACGAAAGCACACCCATATTTACTAGAACTGAATCAACGGTCGTAATCTCATCAATCATACGCAACCGGGCATCCAGAAAACGTTTATTTTTGACAGTTGAAATGGTTTGAGCAAATGCATGAATCTCTTCTGTGGTCAGTTTCCGGTTCAGCACACCCTGTTTATCCAGATTCTCCAGGATGTAAATCGCCTGACGGGCATCCTCCACCTGCTCAATCCTGCCTTTTCCCACCGACATTGGGATATTTGCGTAATAACTATTGTTATGAGTCTTAACATCAACCAACAAACCGCCTGTTTTATAGCCAAGCAACTGAACATCTACGGAAGGAGATACTTCAAAGAAACGCATGTCGCTCGTATAAAACCGGTTTACGTTCTGATAATTAAATGTAAGTCCGTAGTCACTGTTTTTCTCTTTCAACTCATTTCTATAATTGCCGGACATACCAACAACAAGCATTTGCCTATTCCAATAAGGTCGTGTATTCTTATATTTATCAAAGGCTGTATTTAGATCGCCATTAATTCTAAACAAATCATTTTTTGATGTTTCGTTATCAGTAAAAGAACCGGCAGTCCTTAAAGAGAAATCCAATTGAGATCTTACGATATCAGGGGTTACATATTCGCTCAGATTAAAGTCCTCATAAACCTGAGCAAAGCCAGAAAAAGAAAGGTACAAACAAATCACTGTACAATACAAAGCTCTTTTATTCATAATTTTCCGAATTAGGGTGAGGTAAATCATTAGTCAAGTATTGACAACAAATGTAATCTTTTTCATATACATTATCCATTAATAAACATTTAATTTCATAGAAAAAAGATAATAGATAAAACAAGCAATTCCAGCACATAAAAAAACGGGTTATCACTCCTGGCGACAACCCGTTTATCTATACTATAACTACAGAATTACATACCCATTGCTTTGGCCTCATCCCAGATTTTATCCATCTCGTCCAAAGACATATCCTTTAATGAACGCCCCTGTTGAATGGTTTGAGATTCCAGATAATTAAACCGGCGTAAAAATTTCTGATTGGTTCGTTCCAACGCATTATCCGGATTAATCTTATACAAACGGGCCGCATTGATGAGACTAAAGAAAAGATCTCCGAATTCGTTCTCCATCTTATCTGCGTCCATCTTGTTTATTTCGTCCTTCAACTCCGTAAACTCTTCCAGAACCTTATCCCAGACCTGTTCACGTTGCTCCCAGTCGAAACCCACATTACGTGCCTTATCCTGCATACGATGAGCCTTCACCACCGAAGGAAGCGAAGCTGGAACACCTTCAAGAACCGTTTTATTCCCTCCTTTTTCCTTCAATTTAAGCTGCTCCCAGCTCTGCTCAACCTTCTTGGCTGTATCTGCCTGAGCATCGCCAAACACATGTGGGTGACGGTAGATAAGTTTTTTGCACAAACTATCGCATACCCCTTTTATATCAAATGCCTCTTTCTCTTCAGCAATCTTGGCATAAAAGACGATATGCAGTAACAAGTCGCCCAACTCCTTCTTTATTTCGGTATTGTCGTCCCTGATAATCGCGTCGCACAATTCGTAAGTCTCTTCGATGGTGTTGGTACGCAGACTCTCATTAGTCTGCTTGCGGTCCCAGGGACATTTCTCCCTAAGTTCATCCATAATATCCAACAAGTGGCCAAAAGCCTCCATCTTTTCCTCTCTTGTACTCATCTTACTTCTTGTAATTCTTTAATCCGCCCTGTAAAAATTGAATATACTTATTTACATCTTCATCGTAAGCATAAGAATGAGACAACGGCTTTCCGTTGTTATCAAGCAATACATAGAAAGGTTGTGCATTGGCGCCAAACTTGCTACGCTGCAAGTAGCTCCACTTATCCCCTACTGTTTTCAGTTTTCTTGTTTTACCATGTTCCTCTATCTCGATAACTTCCGGTAACTTCGTTTTATCATCTACAAACAGTGTAATAAGCACATAATCATTCTCAATAATTTGCTTCACGCCCGGATTAGTCCAAACCGAAGCCTCCATCTTACGGCAATTTACACAACCATAACCAGAGAAATCGATCATTACCGGTTTATTATTCTTTTTGGCATAAGCCATACCGGCTTCGTAATCGTCAAACTGAGCATGAACCTCGTCTTCGTATAAATTGAAATCCTGCGTATACAAAGGAGGAGCAAAAGCACTGATCGATTTAAGAGGAGCACCCCAAAGTCCCGGTACCATATAAACAGCAAAAGCCAACGAGATAATTGCCATAAAGAGACGCGGAACAGAAACATATTTTAATTCGCTATCGTGACTAAAACGAATCTTACCCAACAGGTAAAAGCCCAGCATAGCAAAAATAACAATCCACAAGACAAGGAACGTTTCGCGGTCCAGGATACGCCATCCATAGGCAAGGTCGGCCACCGAGAAGAACTTCAATGCCAGCGCAAGCTCCAGGAAGCCCAACACCACCTTTACCGAATTAAGCCAACCACCGGATTTAGGCATACTCTGAAGCATATTGGGGAAGATGGCAAAAACGCTGAAAGGAATTGCCAGCGCAAAGGCGAAACCAAACATTCCTACAGCCGGAGCCACAATAGATCCCATAGATGCAGCCTGCACCAGCAACGTACCGATAATCGGTCCGGTACAAGAGAACGAAACCAAAGCCAAGGTAAAGGCCATAAAGAATATACTCAAAATTCCGGAAGTGGAATCCGCTTTAGCATCCAGTTTATTGGTCCACGACGATGGCAGAACCATTTCGAAAGCACCAAAAAATGAAACAGCAAACAACACCAGTAAGGCAAAGAATAGCAAATTGAATACGGCATTTGTTGAAAGGTCGTTCAACGCACTTGCACCGAAAATACCGGTAATCAATAATCCCAGCGCCAGATAGATTACAATGATGGAAACCCCGTACATCACCGCATCCTTGATAGCCTTCTTCTTATTTTTGGTCCTCTTCAGGAAAAAGCTTACAGTCATCGGAATCATTGGCCACACGCAAGGCGTCAGCAGCGCAATGAATCCACCGGCAAAACCGGCAAGAAAAATGAAAAGCAGACTCGAATCCGTGCCGTCCAGCGGGCTCTCACCAAAAGCCTTCAACTCATCAATCACCGGAGTCCACAGATCCACGTTATCAGACAAAGCCTCGGCAATCTTCGTAGGATTCACCAGCTGTCCCGCATTCTCTCCGTCAGCCGAAACCGATAAAGAATCGGTACCCTGCGCAAGCGAAAGACTGTCCGCTGCAGCCTGATCATCACTTTCACCAGCTACAACACCGGCATCCGTCATCGTTATATTTTTACGGTTAAACGAAAACTCCACCCGCTCGGGAGGCAGACATGTTTCGTCGTTACAAGCCATAAATTCAAGTTCACCGGCAAGCTTGAAAGCCTTGGCATCCGTCACTTTAATTTTTTGTGTAAACGTAACCGTACCGCTGTACCAGCGAAGATTCATAGCAAACAATTCGTCGTATACAGAAGTAGGAGCTACGGAAGATACAACCTTTCCAACCAGCTCGGCACCTTTCATTGTTTCGTACGTAATGGATGTAGATACAGGTCCCCCAGCCGGAAGATTCATGTCATACAGATGCCATCCCTTATCGGCCACGGCAGTAAACACAATCTCTTTTTCTGGTTTTCCGGAATCCTCCAGTTTAATTTTCCATTTAACAGGAGTGTGAATCTGAGCTTGCACAGCCAGAAACATAAAACTCATCAATAATGTACTAAATACTCTCTTCATAGGGTCTTATTTATTCGTAAAAAACAAATGGAACTGTTTATTGTTTAACTATCGCATTGAAAATGGAAGGAATAGCTGTTTCAAAACGCAACTCTTCGCCTGTTTCGGGATGAATAAAACACAGTTTGCGTGCATGCAGCGCCAGTCGTCCGGCCGGATTGGAAGCCGCTCCGTACTTTACGTCGCCTGCAATAGGATGACCTATCGACTCCAACTGTGCGCGAATCTGATTCTTTCGTCCGGTTTCCAGGTCAAGCTGCAGCAAAGAATATTGGTTCGTACTTTTAAGTACCTTATAGCGGGTAATGGCCTCCTGACCGTCACCCTGCGTACTTACATAAACCTTCATGGCCGAATTCTCGACCAAAAAAGAGGTAAGCAAATCCATTTCCTTGGCTGGTTTTCCTTCTACAACGGCCACATAACTTCTTTCCGTAATCATTTCATTCCAGTTAGACTGCAATATCTGCTGGGCTTTCCTGGTTTTGGCAAACATCATCAAGCCCGAAGTATCACGGTCCAGGCGATGTAAGATAAATATTTTGTTGGCCGGATCAAGCTTTTTTACATAATCACTCAGCAGATGATAAGCTGTTTTTTCTTTTATCTTATCTGTTGCCATAGACAAAAGACCGTTCCGCTTATCAACAACAATCAGGGAATCGTCTTCCCATAGCAGCCTTAGCATCGGGTGACGGAAATCCTCCCTGCCCCGTTGAAAGCTGATTCTCACTTCATCGCCCGATCTAAGCGGGGTATCAAATTGCGTAGTTGTTCTTCCGTTTACGGAAATCTGGCGGTTGGCCAATATACTTTTAACAGAACTTTTACTCTGCTCTTTCAACAACTCAAATAAAAAAGGCAGCAAGGTTGTATCTTCATTTACCGTAACAAGCCTTCCTTTCGAAGAGGCCGAACGAGATTTAGCTTTCGCCGTGTAACGTCTTTGTTTCATATTCAGTTTAATAGCTTGCAAAGGTACGATGATTCAGTTAAAACTCAAATAAAACGATGGAATTAAGGATTTATTAATAGAAGTTATACATCACGTAAAGATTCGTTTAAATATTATTTTTACTTTTGCAAATTAATTGGGTATTCAGGTACCCGATATACATTGTATAATAAATAAAGAATTAGATAGGATCATGGAAATTGCAAGTAAGTATAATCCTGCGGAAGTAGAAGACAAATGGTATAAGTATTGGTTGGACAACGGGTTCTTCAAGTCGAAACCAGACGATAGAGAACCTTATACAATTGTAATCCCTCCACCCAATGTGACCGGTGTACTCCACATGGGACATATGCTTAACAATACGATACAAGATATCCTGGTGCGCCGTGCCCGCATGATGGGCAAAAACGCCTGCTGGGTTCCGGGTACCGACCATGCCTCTATCGCCACCGAAGCCAAAGTGGTTAATAAACTGGCTCAGGAAGGCATTAAGAAAACAGACCTCAGCCGCGAAGACTTCCTTAAGCATGCCTGGGAGTGGACAGACAAGCACGGGGGCATCATACTGGAACAGCTTAAAAAGCTGGGCGCTTCCTGCGACTGGGACCGTACCGCCTTCACCATGGACGATGTTCGTTCGGAAAGTGTAATCGATGTATTTATCGACCTGTACAACAAAGGATTGATATACCGCGGTGTACGAATGGTAAACTGGGACCCCAAGGCACTTACAGCCCTTTCGGACGAAGAGGTTGTGTACAAAGAAGTTCACAGTAAACTCTATTACCTCCGGTATATGATTGAAGGAGGCGAAGGCAAGTACATTGTAGTTGCCACAACCCGTCCGGAGACTATCTTAGGTGATACCGCCGTTTGTGTGAATCCCAACGATCCCCGTTTTGAATTCCTTAAAGGGAAGAAAGTGCTTGTTCCCATAATCAACCGTGCCGTACCCATCATAATGGACGACTATGTGGATATGGAATTCGGTACCGGATGCCTTAAGGTTACACCTGCACACGATGTGAACGACTACATGTTGGGCGAAAAGTACAACTTGCAGACCATAGATATATTCAACGACAACGGAACGCTGAACCAACATGGCGAAATGTATGCCGGTATGGATCGTTTCGATGTTCGCGAAAAGATTGAGAAAGACCTGCTGGCAGCCGGTTTGATGGAAAAGGTGGAAGATTACGACAATAAAGTTGGATACTCCGAACGTACCGATGTACCCATCGAACCTAAATTATCCATGCAGTGGTTCCTGAAGATGACCGATCTGGCCAAACCGGCACTGGATGCTGTGATGAATGATGATATCAAGCTTCATCCTGCCAAATTCAAAAACACCTACCGCCACTGGATGGAGAATGTAAAGGACTGGTGTATTTCGCGTCAGCTATGGTGGGGACACCGCATTCCGGCCTACTTCTTACCCGAAGGAGGATACGTAGTTGCCTCAACTGTGGAAGAAGCGCTTAAACTGGCTCAGGAAAAAACAGGAAACCAATCGCTTACGGCAGAAGACCTGCGTCAGGATTCCGACTGCCTCGACACCTGGTTCTCCTCCTGGTTATGGCCTATGTCGGTATTCGGCAATGTGATGGACAAAAACAACGAAGAGCTCAATTACTACTACCCCACCAACGACCTGGTAACCGGTCCGGATATCTTGTTCTTCTGGGTAGCACGTATGATCATTGCCGGTTACGAATACAAGGGAGATATGCCTTTCCGTAATGTATACCTTACAGGTATTGTACGCGACAAGCTGGGACGTAAAATGTCCAAATCGCTCGGAAACTCGCCAGATCCTATTACCCTGATGGAACAATACGGAGCCGATGGGGTACGTATGGGACTCATGATGGCTGCACCTGCAGGTAACGACGTGCTGTTTGATGATTCATTGTGCGAACAGGGACGTAACTTCAACAACAAAATATGGAATGCCTTCCGTTTGGTTAAGGGATGGACGGTAGACGAAACCATCGAACAACCTGAAGCCTCTGCAACAGCCATCCGCTGGTTCCAGATGCAGCTGGCCAAAACCATTGCCGAAGTAGACGATTCATTCAGCAAATACCGACTAAGTGAAGCGATGATGGCGGTGTACAAACTCTTCTGGGACGAGTTTTCATCCTGGTACCTGGAGTTGGTAAAACCGGGATATCAGCAGCCTATCGACAAGCAGACCTACAACGCCACCCTGGGATTTTTCGATGACCTGCTTAAATTGCTACATCCCTTTATGCCGTTCATCACGGAAGAGCTGTGGCAGGCAACCAACAACCGCAACGACGGCGAAAGCATCATGATGCAACAGACGCCTCAGTTGGCTCAGGTAGACAATAACTTCCTCGGAGCATTCGAAATCGTTAAGGAAATCATTGCCGGCGTCCGTTCGGTACGCTTGCAGAAGAACATCCCTAACAAAGATGCCCTTACGCTTGAAATAGTAGGCGAACACGACGACAGCTTCAATGCCGTTATAACCAAAATGTGCAACCTTACCCAAATTACCCGCGTTGCCGAGAAAACAGCCGGAGCAGGCTCGTTCCTGGTCCGCACCACCGAATACGCAGTACCATTGGGCTCATTGTTGAATGTTGAGGAAGAACTTGCCAAACTAAACGAAGAGCTGGTATACCTGCAGGGTTTCCGCGAATCGGTACTTAAAAAGCTGAGCAACGAAAGCTTCGTAGGCAAAGCACCGGCCAAAGTTATTGAGATGGAACGTAAGAAACTGGCCGATGCCGAAAGCAAGATCAACAGCTTGCAGGAAAGTATCGCAGCCTTAAAATAAATTCCTATATTTGAAAAACCATGAATAACACCAGAAGAAAATTTTTCAAGCAAGGATTAGCCGGCGCACTTTTAGTGGGCACGGCCTCCTTTGCAAGAGCTGGAATAACCGACCCGGTTAAACCCAAAGCGCCCAAAGCCACCAACCCATTCCGGTTGGGAATGGCTGGGTATACCTTTGTAAACTTTGATATCGACAAAACATTGGATATCATGGAAAAGCTGGATGTACATTACCTGTGCATAAAGGATTTCCATTTACCTTTTACAAGTACAGACGAACAGATAGCCGCCTTCCATGCCAAACTCGCTGCCAAAAAGGTAACGGGCTATGCCGTTGGCCCCATCTACATGAAAAGTGAAGCAGAAATAGACAACGCCTTTGCCTATGCAAAAAGAGTAGGTGTTAAAACAATCGTAGGCGTTCCTAACTACGAGCTGCTCCCCTATGTAGACAAGAAGGTTAAGGAATACAACTTTAATTATGCAATCCACCTGCACGGACCAGACATCGCCACCTATCCCGACGCTACAGACGTATGGAATCATACCCATATGCTCGATCCGCGTATCGGCATGTGCCTGGATGTGGGTCACGATCTGCGCAACGGTTGCGATCCCGTGGCCGACCTCAAGAAATACCATACCCGTGTATTCGATGTACACATCAAAGATGTAACAGAAGCATCCAAAGCAGGTAAAGGAATTGAGATAGGACGAGGCAAAATTGATTTTCCGGCATTGATACGTATGCTGCGCGAAGTAAACTATACCGGCGTATGTAGTCTGGAATACGAAAAAGACATGAAAGATCCCTTCCTCGGCATTGCCGAATCAATCGGATATTTCAAAGCCGTAAGCGATATAGCCTGACGGATCAAGGCATCCTTTCTACTCCCATTGTCCCATAATAATAATTGATCAAATGAAAAATACGATATTCATAGCTTTAATTCTGCTGGCAGGAATTTTAACCTCCTGCGGTTCGGTTAAATACTTTGGTATTGAAACCTTTACTCCGGCCGAAATTACATTCCCGGAGACGGTCGAAACGGTTGTTATTGTGAATAATGCCGTACCTCAGCCTAAAAAACCGGGGTACAAGTATACAATAATGGGAGTAGAACAAGATACCACCCACATGGTGGCCGACAGCGCCCTGTATGATGCCTGCAAGGCCTTGGGTGAAGCCATTGCCGATCAGCCTTTTTTTAAAGACGTACGTTTGTACAACGATGCCGTGCGCCAGGACGAATTTTTCTTCCAGGACACCAAACTTACTCCCGATCAGGTAGAAACCATCTGCGACGAAAGTGGAGCCGAAGCGATAATCTCTCTGGACCGTTTGTTGTTCAACATGGAAAAAGACGTATTCCCCTTTGGAGAAGTTATGGCAGGCACCATCAAGGTACAGGCAACCGCCGTATTGAGAGCCTATATGCCGGGGAGAAACAACTCCATGGCAACCATCTATCTTACAGACAGTTTGTTTTGGTCGGAAGGAGCCAGCAACCTGAGAACCCTCGACAGCTACCTCCCCAAACCAGAAGTTGCATTACGAGAAACAGCTGCCTACCTGACTTCCGGAGCCTACAGAAACTTTGTTCCGCACTGGGAACAGGCGCAACGCTGGTATTACACCAATTCGGGCACCCGATGGAAACAGGCATCTGCCTTTGCATCCAAAGAAAAATGGGAAGAAGCCTTAACCATCTGGCAATCCATTTACGAAGCGCAGACAAACAAAAAATCAAAAGCCGAGGCAGCCGCCAATATAGCCGTAGGATACGAAATGGTCGGGAAGTTTAATGAAGCGCTTGATTGGGCAAAAAAATCGTTGGCACTATTCAAAGAACAGACAAGCGACGAAAAAGACAGCAATGTGGCACTACTCACACTCTATGAGCAGGTAATCACCTCCCGTATACAAGCCAACAACAAACTTAACATGCAATTTGGAAAGGAATAACACCTTGTTTGCTATTTTTTTATTACTTTTGGCAAATTATACGAACAAGAATTAACACGATATTATATGAGCACAAATAATGCAAAGGTACAAGCTGTAATCGAAACTGCAATTTTGTCGGCTATCGATAAAGTGGCAAAGAATGAGTCCGCCGGCTTTATCAGCGACTTATTTCTGCAAGCAGACCAGGAAAGCGGCGAATTACAGATATACGACGACAATGAAAAGCTGCTGGATAAGGTCATTATATTCGATTGGATAAACAACAGCGACGACGAAGATGCATTTAACAAACGGGTGGCAGAATCCAGCAAGGCAGCCCTCACCTCTCTGGCAAACAAAGGAGTGTTTGACCGTGACTATTTTATGAAACCATTATCTGTAACTCTTACGGACGATGATTTTGTTGAGATAGAGGAACTTCTGTTTGTTGACGATGATATGCTACGTGCAGACGATCCTTTGTTAAAAGATTTGGACACTGAATTGGACGAATTTTTAACAAAACTTCTTTCAGATATCGATTAGACTGATTACATTTGCACCCGAAAATAAAAAAAGACGCCGAAATAGCTCAGTTGGTAGAGCAATTCATTCGTAATGAATAGGTCGCCGGTTCGAGTCCGGCTTTCGGCTCTACAAAAGAGCAACTGCAACAAAAGCAGTTGCTCTTTTGTATTTTACCACACCTTGGAACTAAAAAGCAAAACGAATTAAAATCAATAAATCAAATTAAACATTTATCAAATACATTAATTATATTTGTAATACAATCTATACGTATTAAAATATGAAAACAAGAATCTGTATACTATTTATCTTAGTACTTATAACAACCGCCTGTTCATCTGTAGTAAATATGACAAGCGAAAAGATGAATAAACTTGAATTAGGAATGTCCAAACAGCAAGTTACAGAGATCTTAGGCAGCAATTACACTATTGCTGAAAAGAAAATAGAAAATGGAGTACAAGTGGAGGTATTATCCTACAGAGACTTTTACAAGGACGATGAATTCTATATGTTCATTTTTAAGAATAATACATTAGAGAAATGGCATAGAGAATTAGCACTAAAACAGGAAGTGGTAAAGGACAAGTAATTACAACCTCCATACTTTTCCGAACTTATAAGTATAATACAATCGCCTCTTTCAAATTATTTTAAGCACCAAATTTAAAGAATTTCATGCTGCAATTCTGCAGCACGAATTAAATGCAAAAGTATCTCTCATGTATCATTTTTCAGTTCAGAACCCTCTCCAGTAAAGGGTTTCAAGAATGACAGATGCAAATGACAGATGCTTTTCATTTGTCATCTGCAATCTATACAAATCAACAACTTACTGTATTACAATACATTATTAAATACACTAATATCATGGGATTACATTCATTTCCATGAATCGTGCGCCGGCATTAAGGAAGTGGGCTGTAATCCAGAACACGGTCCACCCTTCCGAATATCCGCCACGCAGTTTATACACATTACTCATATCTCCGTGCTGTGCGAAATTGGTCTGCTGAAGCTGTTCCCCCTGCGAACCGTAAATGTTGGTCAGCTGGTAGCACGAGCGAAACATCACTTTGGCAAGATCCTGCAAGCGTTTATCCTTAAGGTATGTGCCCATCTTATAAATCTCCGGAGTGAAAATAACGCCATACACATCGATGTGTTGATTCTGCGGTGAAACGACTGTCCATCCGGTTGTCTTGAAATTATAGTCGGCCATTCTGCCTGCCGGAAGAGGGATGTCCCACACAACTGTATAGCTGAGACACACATCCATAGCGTGCTTTGCCCAATCCAAATATTTCTTCTCGCCCAATTGCTCGTAAAGTTCGAGAAACCCTTGAAATGCCGCCCACGAACCCTCCTTGTCTTCACAGGTTGCATCAAGCGTACCACCCCAATAACATCCGTTCATCTGCAAATGCCGGTCGGCAAACACCTGAGCGGCTTTAACGGCTGCCTGCTCATATTTCTTGTTCTTAAACAGTTTAGAGGCGCGGATAAGAGGAGCTATATAGAAACCTTCGGCAGTGGAAACCGGATTCCAGGCCGGGTCGAGAATACGTTTACTCTGGCCCTCGGCACTCTTCTCCAGAAATGCTTCCCATTTTGCGGTGTTGTATTTTTTGCTTTTGCGTGCGGCCTCTATTGCTTTCGAGAAATTATACATTGCCTGTCCGCACGATACATGATCTCCTCCGTGATATTTCTCTCCGTTGAATCCTACAGGGAAAACACCCGTAATCTCATCCACCGGGAAAGTTGACAGGTAGTCCATAGACTTTTGTATTTTCTCAGGAATCGAGCCGTCGCCAATTATTGAACCAAGAACCTGCAAAGCATAGCCGGGCGAATCAGCCTGACCGCACCACCCCATCACAATATCCTTTCTCATTGAGAGGTCGTACATGGAGAAGCCTTGCTTTTCGGAATCGAACCCAAACCAACGGTCCAGCGCAAATCTGTACTTGCTCTCAATAATGGATTGGAAGTCGGCAAATTTGTCAACATCATACGGTTTATGTATGTCCATCGACGTGTAAACCGGTTTTTGGAAGCCAGTACCTGGGCGAGAAATGGCATATGTTTCTATATAAAACTCTTTTTCAATCACCTTTCCCGGCTCCATAGTGATATAAGTGTCTGAATATCTCATCGGTCGTTGCTGCAGAGCCTTTGCAACGCTGTGCTGCTTGTTGTATCCGATAGGTCCGCTATAAAGCACAAAGTCGGTATAGCCTTTACCTGCCTCCACTCCCATCGACCACCACTGGTCTGCCAACACGGCTCCTCTTACCGGACTCGGGGTCGTGTGAATGGCAGCGGCATTCTTTGCTGCGCCATCTTCAAGCATAACGAAAGGCATCGGATAGCGATGATCCTCAAAAATAGCAAATTCGCCCTCTTTCCCTTCATACACCGGAATAATATTTGAATTTACGGCAGCACCATTCTTATTTCCATAATACAATATACCCGGCATAAAAAGGGAAAGATTCTCCCCCTCCATGCGCCATCTCACAGAAAGAGTGGCATGAGTGAGCGGCTCCTTGCCAGTCCATTCATATCTTCGCACATACTTAATCAAACCCGGTTTCAGCTCTTTGTAAGCATCCCTCAGCTTCATTTCGCCCTGCGGAAGCACAATAGAACCTTTCAATATGTGCCAATCGCCGCTTTGTTCTTCGGAAGTTGGGTTGGCATACTTCCATCCCGTCATCCAGTCGTCTTGCCATCCGGTAGCTATAGCCCACAGACCCTCTGGTTGGGATACGAGTGTTTTGTTGGACGAGATAGGGAAAGAGGGCGTATTTATTTTTTCATTCTTTTTAGCCATGCTGAATGATATTCCCACCACAAGCAGAGATATCAGTAATAATAGTTTACGCATTTTCTATTGTTTAATTTATTTTGCATAAATGTGATTTTAACTTTTAGTCTGCCATTTGGGGAAGATAGAAGTCGAAGTCTATATCGCGGTTACTCACCAATGTGCCGTTTATGTACTCCAACGGAGCCACCTGAATAGATGAACGGCGCAGCTCGTAGGGCACGTTTCCGTTTTCGTCGTGCGCATCCTGAGTATGAGACTTTCTGCCCGGATGAGTAAAATAGAACACATATGCCTTATCGCCAAGCACCACCACATCACCATGCGCACCGCTGGGGGTATCATCTTTTCTCAGTGAAGGCTTGTCGAGAATCAATCCTTGCTTTTCCCATTTCTCCAAATCCGACGATTTATACACTCTCATGCCATGCCATTCGTCTGTCACCATCCAATAATATCCTGCATACTTGAAAGCTTTCGGACCTTCATGTGCACCTCCGCCAATAGCCTCTCTGGCAGGCGACCAGTTGTCAAGGTCTTTACTTTCCGAGAGCATAGTGTGAGCACCAGCCATCTCGTCTTTATACCACATACGCCACACATTGTCGTCGCCTTTCATCAGCGTGCAATCAATCACCTTGTCCGACGACAGTTTAGGACTGCCTTTAAACTCCCAGTCCCATAGGTTATCACTTACAAAGTGCACGATATGAGCCTGACCTCCCCAATGATTGCGCACACCTTTTATGTAAGACACGAAAAGATGATATTTGCCGTCGTGATATACCACATCGGGAGCCCAAAATGTATTATGACCACGTTCAAAATTCAAGTCGAGGGTACCGCGATATACCCAAGTCTTGCCATTGTCGGCAGACTCAGCAATGCCTATTCCGTTGCCATAGCAGTAAGCTACATCCGCTGTTTCCTGATTCGCTCTGCGCTGCGTGTAGAGCATCCACCATGTTTTCTCCTGCCTATTCCATATCAACACAGGATCTGCAGCACCGTCTGTTATCGGGTCGCGATAGAGCGGAGCAGCCGCTTTACGTACAGTTGGCTTATCTTCAGCCACACCAACTCCCGAAACATCCATACAAAATAGAGATAAAGCCATCCCACAATAAACAAATATCTTCTTCATAATAATATTACTTTATATATAAGACTCAAAAGACTCTATCCACCCTTAAAAATAAAATTTTCCTGTCACATACAACCTTGACTTAATTTCTATGTTTTACTAACATAATTATGGGATTGGATTCTTCATTTAGCTCTTGGGCTATTTCTTTTAATTCGCCTTTCAATTCATTTTTCTCAAACGCATCAACAAGGTCAAATGCATTTAAGGTCAGACATGTAGCCATAGTGCTATTGGGTTTCTTACCTAACGAAACTTCTCGTTTGGGTGAAAAATCATTATTAAACACAACATATTCGAAAATAGATTTTGCTTGTTTGTCGAACATTAAATCAGTTCCGGGAAACCCTTTAAAGGTGGTAAAATCTATTTCCTTCTTCATTGTTCTCATTAAATAATAACGATCTGTAATAACTGTAGGAAATAAATAAATTTCAGGGTTCATCGATTGAATTGAAGGAGTCCTTACGATGAAAGGAGTTAATATATTATTAGTTGAATAGTTATAAATTGTATCAGATGATGTCCTCATAATTACCCAATCTTTTTGATTTGGAATAGTTAAGTAAAATTCAGGTGTAATACTTCCCTCTCCTTCTATTATAACTGGAGTTTTAATTACTCCACTATATGGCAATTCAATTTCTCGTTTGATTTGCCCATTCTGTTTGGAAATAAGTATATGAGAAGAACGTTCCGTTTCAACTCCAGGAGAGTAACCCTTGTGACAAATCAAGAACTCATTATCGTAATTAAATGTGTAATTATAAAATTCCATTTCGTTTACAAACTTGAACTTTCTTTTAAAATTTCCATAAAGATCATACACCAATATTTTTCTTGAACTATATGCTATTACAAACATTTCGTTATTGTCTTCATCTAAGATTATATCTGTAAATTGTGAATACTCCTCAGGACCTTGGCCTAATCTGTTTATTTTTCTCAGACCCTTTCCATTCTTTCTGTCAAAAATAAATATATTCCCATCTACGCTTCGGTTACTTACTATTATAATTTTTTCACCTACCGCTTTAATTACGCCTTGAGTAATATATTCATCGGAAGATTCTAAAGCTATGTATTCCACATCCATAAAATCTTGAAGTATAAGTTCCTTTTTAGGATATTTTGCGTTTACATCTACTGTAATCAAATCATATTCTAATTGATCTTTTGTACCAACACATGCAACCATTATGAATAAGAATGTAATTGCTGATAATAAATTCGTTTTTTTCATGTTTCTCATAATTTTCGAAAAAGGTTGTATATCAATTTAATCTCTATGGGATTAATCAAAAATATAGAAAATACCTCTAATTAACTAAATAAACAGGAGTCACACAACTAAATCATAATATTTAAATTCAATTATGTTCAAGAACATCTCTGGTGGTTTAGTAAAGTTACTGATTGAATACTTATCAATGGAATAAATGCTACGAGTATTCTATAAAAATTCGCACTGACACATTTTAGCGTACATCCCCCGAATAAACATTTAAAAATTATCTGCAAAGGAATGTTGCTGCACTATAAAGCAAAAAAAACAGCAATTCCGGGCTTTTTATTTTGTTTAATTGAAGGTTAAAAGGCTATCATTCCTATATGTGTATCCAACATTCAGAACAAGTAAAAAAAGAATTCGGGACTTTGATTTTTATTTATACATTATTTCAAATTCGTCTTTTAATAATCTACCTTGTTTTTTATCAAGTGAATTGATAGAGTTGTAAATCTTTTCAAATTTTTCTTTGTTCTGCAAATCATATTTTCCCGAACCGTTAAAAACAAAATGCCAAAAACTTGTTGCTTCTTTATCGGGTTTCTTCGTCAGAATTTCTAAAAAAATATTTGGTTTACTTATTATCAATTCAGATAAATTTGACTGAAAAAGTCCAATTCCGTCTGCGTCCCAAACGCCTCTTTTTGCAATTTCATACACTTTCCCTGCAAAAATCTCAGAATTTACTTTTTCTTCATACTTAAAAAAATAATTTATATGAGTTTCATAAAAATCATACAAAGGTCTTTTTCCTGTATCATCATCAAAACCATAAAAATCTATAAATTCGTCATATGTATCTGGAAATAGTTTAAAAAACGTCACATAATCGTTTTGTTCGAAAGACTGTTTAAGTTTCTCTACTCTCGTATCAACAATATTATCATTTTGTGCAATATTGTTACTTTCTTCATTTTTTACATTTGCATTGCAAGAAAAAAACAAACAAGAAACTGCAAAAATTAAAAGGATCCTTTTCATTTCTTTTGTGGAATTTTGTTGTTAATGATTGTTTTAACATTATTTGCCCCTTTGCTTTTAATGAATGTTCTTAATTCTTGCATTTTGGGTTTACGCCCTCCAATAACTCTATTTGCGTTGGTAGTTACGGACATATTACAGCCTTCCGTATTTCCAGCATTATTTCCAGCGTGATACAAAAATCTTCGCCTTTATCACCCAAAGCATCAACCGTCATTTTACCATCTTGGTAAATGAATCTAATAGGATTATTCAAACAATACGCATAAAGTGTGCCATTGTAGTACTTCTCAGCCAGCGGATTGACTCTTAGCCACCACTGCACGACTTTTGCCTCGTGCGAGTCTTTGGGTTTCCGTGTGCGAAGCACTTGCATTTGTGGTCGATATGTGAGTTTTAAACATCCCATTTTCAGAACTCTAAAGATAGACATTTTTATTTTTCATTTGAGTTTCGGATGCGTCTTTGGATTATCTCGTTGGCAAAACCGATACCGTTTTAGAAAAGGATTTGCTAAAGAAAATTGCCGACATCCAAAAACTCCCGGACGATAAAAGAAACGTGGTAATGGAACTGCTCGATTCCTTCCTTAAACAAACTAAATTGCAAAGTATTATGTAATGATAAAGCCCGAAAAGCGGGCTTTAAGTTATTTGCTCCAAGTATCTCCCTGCCATATTATTGTATTCTTGTTTTTAATTAAAATCAAGTCCTGATAAAAAGGTTCAAATTCAAAAAAACATCTATCAAAACTAGGAAGAGTGATTGTAAGATAATTATGTTTCTCCGTATCGATGCTTTCTTCAAAAATTTTAAATAATATTCTGCCTTTATAAATCTCTGTTCCCGATACGTCAGCATTTAGATTGAAACTAATTTGGTTTGTTGCAGTTCTTCTGTTCCATAAATATTTAGATTTTGGCAAAACAATGTAAGTCTTATCTGTAGTAATAGATTTGTTGTTTTTATGATTAAACGTAAAATTTAAGTTTACAGGATGAAAATCCGTTGGAAAAACTACTTGGATATACAGGCTATCTTGAGATAATTTATTCTCTTTTTTAAGGTCATATCCAAACCCTTTCTGCTCTGTATAATAATTCTCACTCGTAATCTCTATTACATTATCAGCTAAAATCGTCCATTTACCTGTCGAGGCATAATCGCATTGTTCTATTACAGGGGTAAATGTGATTTCAGGATTCCAGAGCGTATATGTCCCATCGGATTTTAATTCTAACTTCTCTGAACTTTCTTCCCTCTCATACACTCCTGAAACTTGAGTATTTGTTTTTTGACCTTTTGCCGAAGAGCATCCTATAAGTTGAAATGATACTATCAATATAACTAATGCTTTTTTCATTTCTTTTTATCTTTTAGCTTTTCATAAACCACACTACTATCTGCGGTTTTAATCTGCATTAACGTGCATGCGATCCAACTCTTTGCCGTTGTATTTGCAGGCTTGATTTGTATTTGGGGTACCTTCTCCAAAAAGACCTCCAAACGAGGAATAACTGTTTTCTTGTGGCATTTTCATTTCTAATTTGTAACGTCAAGGCAAATATAATTGATTACTTTGAATAAAGACCCAGTAATCCTTAAACGATTAAATGAAATTTAGAAATTGGACAACGAGCATAAAAACCGCATTCTCCAGGCATCGGATGTTTTTTTTAAATCTGTGAAGCTTTAAATCTATGTAAGAGCATTAATTGTCTCTTTTAAAGCTTCAAAAAACTCTTTGTCATTGTTTTCTTGAGATTGCATTAAATTGATTTCACTTATTACAACTTTTTTTCTTTGTATTTAATCTTAGTATAAAACAAGTCAGCAATTACATTTTAATCCAAAGGTTTTGTATTTAGATTTGACGGCAAAAAAACTGGCGGATGCCCTCGAAGTTTCTTTGTATTACCTGGTGGGGGAAGGTGAGTTAAAGGTTCTGGATAAGCTGACTTTAAAACGTCTGGAAGATATTGAGCTGTTGCCGGACGAGGACAGGAACCATATTTTCTACACGCTCGACAATCTTATTAAAGCGGCAAAACTAAAAGCGATATAACAAGAAAAGCCCGGCAGTGCCGGGCTTTTTCATCTATCTTCTATTGGTTATAAACAACATAATGACGACAAGTAATATACTTGTTACTCCATTTATAAAACCAATCACAATCTGTTGACTTTCTTTTAATCCGAAGAGATAAATAATGATAGTCAAACATAACAACAACAAAGCAACTATTAATTCTCGATAATCTAACTTCTCGCCTAAAATCATTGATTTAATTATACTATAGAGATTTATTACAACAAATAAAGGGACAAATAATCCCAATAAAATAGACACATAATTCAAAGTATAGTCAGTTCCTTTTTTTATAATCAGGTAAACTCCTGCAAAAGAAAATACCACCACATATGCTATATTCTCTATTAAATATTTTCTTACTTTCTCAATCATGTTACCTACTTGTTATCTTCATCCTTTTGAGTATTGACAATTGCCCCTGTTGTTTTTGATTTTGCTTCAATTTGAGCAATCTTGGCGACTTTAGTCAACTTGGAGATACCACTTGCGATACCAACTCCCATTGCACCAGTACCAGCAGATATGGCAATTGATTTTCTATCAACATTCGTAAATGCATCCATCGTTATTTCACCTCCATTCTCAACAACATTTGCAACCACTTGTACGGCATAATCTGTAGCTGCTCCTACAATGGCACCAACAACAAAATTTATCCATTCGCCATTTTCATCACGGCAAGCAATTGGATTACCAGCACAATATCCATAAGGAGAAAGAAAGTAGTAGTCTTCAGAAAGTGGGTCAACCGTTTGGAACCGGGCAAGCTGTGCATCATAATTTCTGGCACCGTAATCGTACCAATCCAGTCCGTGCATGCGGTCCAACTCTTTGCCGTTGAATTTGTAGGCTTGATTTGTATTTGAGGTACCTTCTCCAAAAAGGCCTCCAAACGGATAGTAATGATTTACTTGTTCGACTGAACCATTCTGATCAATTACAACCCGGTTATTTCCTAAGTGATCCTTCAGGTAGTAGTGATAGGTGGGGGTTGTGCCACTTAATGTTATATATCCCTCGTTGGTCAGGATCTTACTCAATATGCCATCCTCGTAAATTACATTTCCACAGTAATCCGTTGT
This sequence comes from Macellibacteroides sp., assembly GCF_050251695.1. Classification (NCBI taxonomy): domain Bacteria; kingdom Pseudomonadati; phylum Bacteroidota; class Bacteroidia; order Bacteroidales; family Porphyromonadaceae; genus Macellibacteroides; species Macellibacteroides sp. The sequence goes on along the minus strand of NZ_JBFWMI010000063.1, from coordinate 301 downwards.
AGAAGTATAAGCAATCTGTCCCGTAGACAAAGGTTGAATGCTTCCCATAGGGATAACAACATTCGCGATGGCTGTCTGGTGCGTCACTTTACGCTTGACTCCATCGTTACTATATTGGTAACTGGTTGTATTGCCGTTCTGGAACTGTAACATTGATGGCAAATTTAGCAGATTATACTGTATATAACAATTGAAAAGTATACCATATTCCAGTTGAAAAGTATACCAGTGCTCATTGTTTGCGAAGATAAAAAAAGTTATCTAAACGCAGGTTAGATTCTTTTATTTTTGATCCATTTTT